>WRKN01000025.1 GCA_009778055.1 Synergistaceae bacterium | reverse complement strand
GGGTTGTCCCTGTAAAAGGTATTGAAATTATGAAAATCACGTCCCGCCGCTCCAATGATGATAACTTTTCTTTGCTCCATAACTATAAAATTCCTCCCAATAAAATAATCTGTGGGTTATTATACACCTCGCGAGGGAACTTTATTCTCGTTTTCGTGCTCCGCAACCAGTATTGGAGTATCTTTTTCATCTCTTATATATTTTTTTCCCGTAGGTCATCGCGTCCACCCCCGTAGCGTGTCAAAAGAATCCCAAGATGATAAACTGGGTGCTTGAAAGAGATAGTACAATATATAAATCCCATATAAACGGGAGAGTGAAACAAATCATGAACCTTACGACGGTGCGGCAATTGATGCTGCGCAAAATCCGCAGGCTTTGCGCGGGTTTAGATACGCCAAAAGAATTTTTACTTTTGTGCGTCAACTATTTGATGGTGTTTCTCGGACGCAAAAATTACCTGCTGCATTTAAAAGCCAGACGGGATCATTCAGAAAAAAAATATAGAGCAGGCGACGTTTATATTTTTAAGGAAGCGCGATTGCCTTTTTTAAAGTCGTCAACCGGAGACATTTTCTGGTGGGGCGTTTTCGAAGACGTTTTTTGGACTTACCTGAAACATGATGACTGCTACGAAGAATCATCAATGAATTCTTATTACGATCTTCTTGACGAGGGAACATATTGTTTATGGAACGAAGCCGTCGACGTTCGCGTGGATGCCGGTGACGTTGTACTGGACGTGGGAAGCTGGGTAGGTGATTTCGCAGCCTATGCCTCGGCCAAGGGGGCCACGGTCTATGCCTTCGAGCCATCCGAAAACAATTACGATTACCTTTTGAAGACCGCGCAGCTTAACAAAAACGTCTATCCCGTGAAAAAAGGTTTGAGCAACGTTAAATCAACGGTGGCATTCATCAATAACGAAGAAATTTCCAGTGCAAGCGGCATTGTTTCGGACGTGCCGCCGAATTCAAAGGGACATTTCATCGAAACCACCACAATCGACGCGTTCGTGGAAGAAAATGCTCTGAACAGGGTGGATTTCATCAAGGCCGATATCGAAGGGTACGAGCGTCATATGCTCGAAGGAGCAGTAAAAACGCTCAGGAAATTCGCCCCTAAACTGGCTGTGTGCACCTACCATCTCCCGGACGATCCCGAGGTGCTGGCTAAAATAATAAAAGACGCCAATCCGGCTTACAACATTGTGCAGAAAAAGAAAAAGCTGTACGCGTCCGTCCCCAAGGAAATAAGCCGAAAATGAAAGCGTCGAACGAACGGGAATTTATAGTCGGGGTCGCGGATATACTTGAGGCCGAACCTGAAAATTTGACGCTAGCGAGTGGTTTTCGGGAGTCTGCTGATTTTTGGTCGTCACTGGTGGGATTCGCGCTTCTGTGCTTTATGGAGGAACGCTATGGCGTGGAGCTTTCCGTGGATGAATTCATCAAGTGTGAAACAATAGGCGACCTTTATTCAAAAACATTTCCTGACTTGAGGAGACAGCAATGACGCATTATTCCATAGCCGTAATCATTGCCACAAAAAATCGAGCCGAGGCTGTTCGGACGATTTCTCTCCCCAGCCTGGAGAGGTTGGCGTTCCGTGATTTTATATGCGTTATATGGGACTCCAGCGAAGACGACGATACTCTGAGAGTGGCGGAAAGTGGTAATTGGTCTTTCAAAATTTCTTACACGAAAGCGCCTCGGGTAGGTTCCTCGTCTCAAAGAAACGACGCTGTCCTTCATGTTCACGCGGTATGGCCGAGCGTGCGATATATCGTCTTTATCGACGACGACTCGGAGCTTTCGAGCGACGCGCTGGAAGGCGTGTGGGCCAGTTTTCAGGATTCGGAAGTTTGGGGAGTCAACATTCCCTTCACGCGCTATCCTTACGCTCCCTCCGTTTTCCGGCGTCTGCAGCTCAAGATTTGTCATAGTTTGTTCAAAAAATCGGGGCGGGGGGTTGTTTTGCCTTGCCTTTATCCCTATCTGACCCTTCCTGAAACAAGAGGAGCCGAGGTAGATTATCTCGTCGCTGGTGGGATGGGCCTCCGTATGGAAGTTTTTACGGAATTGGAAATTTTTTTCCCCGAGGCGTTTCAGCGTTTCGGCGGGTACGCCTTGCTTGAAGACCTCGCCATTTCTTTTTATCTTAAGCACAAATTGAAGCGCAAAATCATCAACAGCGTTCACGGCAGTTTCGTTCATCACTCTGTTGTAGGAGGACGCCTCGACACACAGAAATACTTCGCCGCAAGGTGGTTCAACATACATCTTCTCTTTGAGGAAATATACGATGATTGTGGTGTTTTGGCCTATTTTTTACGTCGAATCGCACTTGATCTTTTTCACTTGATTCATTTTACATGGTATGCGTGCGTGCGTGCGTGCGTGGGGGGTGTCTTGACGTCTACCGGGGACTTTTTCTCGGTTTCCGCGCCTTCGGGCAGGAACGGAAAAAAATAACCGGAAATCTTTTCAAATACAAAATGGGGGGGAAGTAGTGCAACATATAGCAAGTATTATCAATATCGTGTCCGAAATTTTAGGCGAACCGGTTTCAGAGGAAAGCTCCGCCGAAAGCGTAGCGGGATGGGACTCCCTGAAAACGCTTCAGATTGTTATGGCGTTGGACGAAGCGGGGTACGAGGTTCCTCTCGAAAAAATAGCAGAGATCAAGTCCGTGCAGGATATTTTGTCTTTTGGAGGAGCGAGGTGATGAGCCGCTGGATTCTGGTTGCGGGAGCGTCGAGAGGAATCGGGCTGGAGACAGCGCGTCTTTTGTTGAAGGAAAATTTTTCCGTCGTCGCGTCCGCCAGAGACACGCGGCCCCTTGAGGAAGAGTTTGCGAATGTCGGAGATGACCGCTTGAAGATCGTCCCGTTCGATTTTTCCCAGGTGGAGAAAACGGAAGGATACGTGTCGCGGATTATCGCTCTCACGGGCGGCATATCGGGTATGCTCTACTCCGCCGGAGCGCAAAAAACCCTGCCCCTGACCCAGTCGAAATTTCCGATTGCGGAGGAAATTTTTCGCGTCAACGCCTTCGGCGCGTTTGAATTGGTGCGCGTACTGGCCAAAAATGCGAAAAAAGGAGACGGCGGCGCTTCGTTCGTTCTGATTTCTTCCCTGGCCGCGCGCGAGGGCGCTTTGGGCAAGGCACTTTACGGAGCCGGCAAAGGGGCGCTTGAAGGGTTCATACCGCCTGCGGCCGCGGAACTTGCCGCCCGGAACATTCGCCTGAACGCCGTCGCTCTGGGAGTGATCCGCACGGACATGTCGATGGAATTCATCGGCAAAATGAGCGAAGAACAGAGAAAATCGCTCGAAGAAAGCTACCCTCTGGGCCTGGGGGAACCGGAGGACGCGGCCCGGTTCATCGTCTACCTTCTGTCGGAAAATGCGCGCTGGATCACCGGACAGACCTTCGTGCTCGACGGAGGGCACATGGTGAGGGGGTGCTGAAAATGCGCGATCTGATCATATACGGAGCCGGAGGGCTTGGGCGGGAAATGCTGGGGCTTGTTTGCGCAATGGATCCTCAGCGGTCGAAGTGGAATTTTCTGGGCTTCATCGACGACGGCAAACCGGCGGGGACGCCTGTGAGCGACGCGGTTGTACTGGGAGGGATGTCCTGGTTCTCCTCCGTCGCCGGTTCCGTCGCGGTCGTAATGGGTTTGGCCGACCCGGAGGCCAAAGGCGCCGTTTACGCGAAACTGTCCCAAAACCCAATGATAGAATTTCCCGTTCTCGTCCACCCTCTGGCTTACGTCGAACCCTCGGCCACCCTCGCTCCCGGCGTGATAGTTTCTCCGTTCTGCTTCGTCGCCGTGAGCGCGTCCCTGGGAATATGTTCTTTTCTGAACGCCGCCTCGCAGGTGGGTCACGACTCCGTCGTCGGTGACTTCTGCTCCGTTATGCCGAGCGTCAACATCTCGGGCAACGTAACAATAGGCCCCCGCACTCTCGTCGGAGTGGGGGCGAAAATTTTGCAGGGGCTGAAAATCGGCTCGGATGCCACCGTAGGTATAGGAAGCGTCTTTTTGAACGACGTCCCGGACGCCTGCACGGTTCTGGGATACCCGGCGCGGGTGGTCAGCAAAGGCCGGGAAGAACGATAAAACCATGATCGCCCTCTTGTCGAACGTCACGATAGAAAGCCTCGCTTCGCGGCTGAAAAACGACGTGGATGTGTTTATCCCGCCGGGGTTCGACTCGTGGCGCTCTGAACTGCTTAATCCGTCTTCGGCGCTTTGGCGTGACGAAATAAAGACGATATACGTCATTCTGCACGGTGAGGCGTTTTTTCCGGCGGGCGTGAGGGAGGATTTCGCCGAGGTTCTTTCCGGGCCGCTTGCCCTCCTGTCGCGGGTACAAGCCGAACGGCCGGACAAACTTTTTGTGGTCTCCACGCTGGACATTCCCCCTTCCCCCGCCATGCCTCTGGCCGGAAAGAACTTCGCCGCCAGGGCGGCTTTTTATTGGCGCGAAGAGCTGGAAAAAATGGACGTACCTTTGCTCGACCTGGTGAACCTTGCGGCCGAGGCGGGGAGAGAGCACTTTTACAGCGCTAAAATGTGGTACTTCGGTTCCTTGCCCTTTTCTCAGCGAGGCGAAATCCTTTTGACCAGGGAAATACTGCGCTTCGAGAAAGCCGCGCGCGGCGAGCGCAAAAAATGCCTTATCCTCGACCTGGACAATACCCTGTGGGGCGGAGTAGTGGGGGAGGACGGGGCAGAAGGCATATCCATCTCGTCTTACGGAATGGGCTCGCGGTACAGGGACGTGCAGCGCATTGTCAAAGAACTGGCGGAACAGGGAGTTCTCCTGGCCGTGTCGTCCAAAAACAACCTCGAAGACGCGCTGCTTCCCTTCAGGGAGAGGCCGGAAATGCTTTTGAGGGAAGAAGATTTCGTCAAATTCAAGGCCGATTGGAACCCCAAGCCCGGCAACATAGCGGCGATTGCCCGCGAGCTGAACATCGGGCCGGACTCGCTGGTCTTCATCGACGACAACCCGCTGGAGCGCGAGGCCGTAAAGACGGCTCTGCCGGAGGTGGCGGTACCGGATTTTCCTCATGATACGTCGTCGCTGCCGGCTTTCATGGCCGAGGTAGCGAAGACGTATTTTACGGCGCTGCGGACGGGCGGCGAAGACCGCGAAAAAACCGTAATGTACAGGACTGAGTCCGAAAGGGAGGCGGTACGCGCCGCCCACGCGACGCTGGACGATTATCTGGAATCTCTGGATATGAAGCTCGACATACACAGGCTCCGCGAGGACGAAATAGCGCGCGCCGCGCAGCTTACCCAGAAGACGAACCAATTCAACCTCACCACCAGGCGCTATACCGAGGCGGACATAGCTGCCATGATGGAAAACGACGAGTATCGCGTATGGATTGCGGATTTGCGCGACCGGTTCGGCGGCTACGGCAGGATTTGCCTCGTGATAGCGCGGGTAGACCTGAGCGCGGCCATCATAGATACTTTCCTGATGAGCTGCCGCGTAATGGGACGAGGGGTGGAAGACGCCGTCATGTCGTTTGTCGAGCGGTCGCTTTTTGAGGAAGGGATAACGACGATACGCGGATTATACGTTCCTACGGCCAAAAACGAACCGGTTCGGGATTTTTGGAATAAAATGGGATATATTGAAGAAGGAGCGCCGGGCCCTGATGAAACTACGTGGGCCGCAGGCGCGCCTTTTAAGGAAAGGAGTACGAAGATATGCCTAAATTGTTGATCGTTACGACTGTGGCTTCGACGCTCAAGGCGTTTTTGCTGCCATACGCGCGGCATTTCAGGAAGATGGGCTGGACTGTGGACGCCATGGCCAACGGGGCCTCGGAGTGCCGGGAGTGCGCGGAGGCTTTCGGCCGATGTTACGACATGTCTTTCAGCCGCAAGCCGTTTGCTTCCTGTAATTTCGGGAAAACCAACTCGAAAATACGCGCGATTGTCGCGGAAGGGGAATACGACATAGTTCACGTCCATACCCCTGTGGCGGCTTTCGTGACGCGTCTCGCTCTGCGCGGGACGCGCGGCGCGGCGCGCCCTAAAATAGTTTATACCGCTCATGGGTTCCATTTTCATCATGACGGCAACGGGTTGAAAAACGCGGCCCTCATTGCGCTGGAGCGGCTGGGCGGCGACTGGACCGACCACACCATAACCATCAACGAAGAGGACTACGAGGCCGCGCTGGAATATAAAATCTCCGATTCGGCGCGCCTTTCGCTCATGCCCGGCATAGGGCTCGACTTTGAACATTATTCGCCGCGCAATGTGGACATTGCGGAAATAAAAAAATTCCACGCCAGCCTGGCGCTTAAAAAAGATGACGAGCTTTTCTTGATGGCCGCGGAGTTTATTCCCAGAAAGCGCCACAAAGACGCAATTTACGCCCTGGCTAAGACGGGCAGGACAAATTTTCACCTGGCGCTTGCCGGGTCGGGGCCTCTAGAGGACTCCATGAAGCGGCTGGCGTTGAAACTAAAGGTGGGCTCGCGCGTGCATTTTCTGGGGGAAAGGACAAATATACCCCTTCTGATGCTGTCCTCCCGCGCCACCATACTGCCGTCCTGCCGGGAGGGGTTGAGCAGGAGCGTCATGGAGTCGATTTGTCTCGGTATTCCGGTGTTGGGGGCGGACGCGAGGGGAATCCGCGAAATGATAAAAGGCTCGCCTGAGCGCGGAAGCCTTTTTCCGGTCGGCAATCATGCCGCCCTGGCCGCCGCCATGATTCTGCTGGCGGATGGCCGCCATCACGTCAACCCGACGCCCGACCCACTCTGGAGCATAGATCACCTTCTGAAAGAACACGAGACCCTATATCAGAAACTGCTCCAGTCTCAGGCTTCGGATATGAAATGATCGAGAAGCGCGCGCACCGCGTCGTTTGCGCGCGTGGACGACACAACGCAGGTTACGGAAAGGTCCGTTGACGAGATCATGGCTATGTTTATGCCCGCTTCGCCAAGCGCCACGAACACGCGCGAAGGTACGTCAGGCTGGCTGGCTATTCCCTCTCCCACGACCGAAACGCAGGCTATTTCGGTATTGAACGATACCCCCTGAGCTTCGACGTCGCGGCTGAAATTCCGGCATACCTCAATCGCGTCGTCAAGGTTTTTTTTCCTGATCAGGAAGCCTATGTCGTTCAGGCCGCCTCTCATGTTGTTCTGAACTATCATCTCCGCCCCTATGCCGCGCTCGGCGAGGCTGGTAAAAAGACGCCCCGCTGTCCCCGGGACGTCCGGCAGCCCCATCAGCACCACCTTAGCCACGTCGAGATCGTGGGTTACGCCCTTGATTACCAGTTCTTCAGTCATTTTGCCACCTCTTCCGATCAAAAATAAGTATCTACTTTAGCTCCTTCCGCGCAGCCCTCCAACACAAAAAACAGGGATTCTATCCCATGCTCGGAGAACGTGCGGCACATCGCCTCCGCCACTTTGCGCGGCTTCCCCCGCGACAGAGCGAGCACGCTGGGGCCGGAGCCGCTTATGGCCACGCCCAGACATCCCGGCATCTTGCGCACCCTGTCTATTATCACTTCCCCTCCGGGGAAGAGCTTTGCCCGGTACTGCTGGTGCAGCCTGTCGTCCATGCCCCACGACAGCATATCCCACTGCCCCGTCGCCCACGCGGCCGCCATCAGCGCCGAGCGTCCCACGTTGAACACCGCGTCGCTGAAATTCACCATCTCCGGCAGCGATTTTCTGGCGTCGGACGTGTTCACCCTGACGTTCGGCACGGCGACCACCACGTACATGTCGCTGGGGAGGGACGGCAACCGCACGTAGCGCAGGTTGTCCCCGTCCCAGCATCCTACGGTCATGCCGCCCAGAAAACAGGGCGCGACGTTGTCGGGGTGTCCCTCGATTTTCGTCATGACGCGGAGCATTTCGCTCTCGGACGCGCTTACGCGGTTCAGCTCCCGCGCTATCAAAACGCCGCATACCACCGCGTTGGCCGAGCTTCCGAGCCCGCGGCACAAGGGTATAGTGTTGTTGGAGTACATCTCGAAGCCCTTGGGTTCGGTTATTTGCCATGCCGAACACGCTTCGAGGTAACTTTTTATTATGAGGTTGGACTTACTGTCGGAAAGCTCCCTCGCGCCCTCGCCCTTTACCTCCGACACAAACTCGCCCGGCGGCAGGAGCCGCTTTACGGTCACTATATTGTACAGAGAGAGCGCCACTCCCAGCGTGTCGAACCCGGCTCCCAGGTTCGCGCTGGTCGCTGGCGCTCTCACTTTCATAACCGTTTCACTCATACTTGTTCCTCCCACCCGCTTTAATAAAGCGGACATAATCGCCATTGCCATAGATTTTCCGCATACATATCAGCCATATCAGCCTTTCGTATCTTCTATGCTCTCCGCCGCGCGTGAAACTTCTTCAAAATCGCCGTTGAGCAGGTGTCCGGCCATTGTGTCCAACAGCTCCTTAATCGGGCGCGGCCATGTTTTTTGCTCCAATTCGGCCAATATAGCCTTTGCGGTTTTTTTGTCATATATTTCGCACGCTTCTTTAACCGCAAAGAGTTTTTCACGCAAATACGGATAATCCGCCTCCTCTGTTTTGCCGGCCTTGCCCTCCTCTTTCATTTGCGCGAGTTTTTCAACTATCGCCCGCAGCTCGCCCAGAAACGCCTGGGTTTCGGACAGCATCATGGCTATGTCCTTATTGCGTCCCGCCTGTTCCAATTTACCCGCGACGACGGAAAGCTCCGTTTCGTCAATATTCGCAAGCGCGCTTTTCATGCTGTGGACGTTGATTGTATACATCCGTATGTCCTCTTCCTCAAGAACGCCGCGCTTTTCGGCGTTTGTATTGATCGCTTCCAGCGCCGTGACAGCCTTGTCGGCGTCCCTGATAAAAATTTGGGCTAATTGCGGGCTTACCGCCGGCTCATCCACGGCATGTTCCAAGGTGCTTATTTTGCTGCTTTGACCGCTTTGCCGGTACGCGGCTTCTATGACCTCGGGCGGCTGTTTATCGCGTATGAATTTTTTCAGCACGGCGTTCAATTGGCGTATATCAATCGGTTTTGAAATAAATCCGTCGAAACCGCTTGTCAGGAAAATTTCCGCCTGACCCGCCAGGGCGTTGGCGGTCAGCGCTACGATGGGCTGCGTATAGCCCAGATCACGGATGATATTTGTCGCTTCCATGCCGTCCATTTGCGGCATCATATGATCCATGAACACGACGTCGTACGTTTTGCCGCCCTTGATTTTGGCAATCGCGTCAAATCCGCTCATTACGGCGTCAACCGACAATTCGTAAGGCGCCAGAAGCCCTTTGACTACATACAGGTTCGATTCCACGTCGTCCACTACAAGAACGCGGCCATAGGGCATCGGCTCGAACAGTACCTGCGCCCTTCTTATTCGTTTCGCGCCGTTTATGGTAAATTTCTGAAGTTTTTCCGCTGTTTCCCTGCCTAACACTCCCGCGTCGGCTGTTTTTTGCGGCAAACGCACAATAACTATCGTGCCTATGCCCGGCTCGCTTTTTACCGTGATCTCTCCGTCCATCAGGCGCACCAGATTGTACGTAATGTTCATGCCAAGCCCCGCGCCTTCGGTCATGCGGTTTGCTTCCACATTGAAACGGGTATACGCGTCAAACACCACGTTTATCTGTTCTTCCGTCATGCCGTGGCCTGTGTCGCTTACTTTAATGACAAGCGTGGCTTCGCCTCTTTCATCGCTGCCTTCGGCTGAAATTGAAAGTTTTACCAAGCCTCTTTCCGTATACTTGAACGCGTTGGAAAGCAGATTGTTCAAAATCTGCTTGATGCGAAGCTCGTCGCCGAACAACACCGACGGCGTGTTTTCATCCACGGATAGAATAAATTCGATCGGCTTGCTGCCGACCCGCATCACGTTCAGAGTCGTGGTATCGTTGAGCAGGCTCGCGACGTCATATTCGGCAGGCGCCAACTCCAGCCTGCCCGCCTCGATTTTGGACAAATCCAGTATGTCGTTGATTATGCCGAGCAGCAGTTCTCCTGAGTTGTAAATCTTGCCCAGCGCTTCCCTCGTGTTCGGCGCCAGCTTTTCATTGTGAAGCTGGATTTCGGTAATGCCAAGAATAGCGTTCATCGGTGTGCGGATTTCGTGGCTCATGACGGCAAGAAAACTGCTTTTTGCCTTGTTGCTCTCCTCGGCGATTTCCGCCCTGCGCGTCTCCTCGGCAACGGCTTTTTGCTCGCGCAAATCTCTGGCAAACTCCGCGATTATGTCTTCGCCCTTGTACCTGACGCGGACCAGCGTGATCTCACAGGGCAGCAGCTCGCCTCCGAGGTTTTGGTACAGCCACTCGAAACGAAAGTGACCTTCTTCAATCGCTTTATCTATATACACGTCGTTCAGTTCCAGCGACAGCCCTCCGCACGGTTGGTACGGGGGCAGGAAGTCTTTATACTTCTCGCCGTATTCTTCTTTGCAGGCCACGCCGAACAGGTTGAGCGCCTCTTGATTGCAGTCGATGATTTCGTAATCCCGGTTGATCAGGTGGCAGGTGAGAGGCATAGCGTCGAGCATGAGCTGCATCCGCTCCTCGTCCTCGCGCACCTTTTCCAGGGCGGCCTTTAACTGGACGGAGGTATCGCGGATACTCGCAACCATTTCATTACGGAGTAACGCGTCGACAAACAGCAGGCCGCCGGAACGCAGGATAGATTCTTCTTCTTCCGAAAATACCCGCTCACGGTGACAGTCATCGAAACCGACAAAGCCCCAGAATTGATCTTTTACAAATATCGGCGCCACCATAATGGATAAAATTCCACTTGGGGATAAATGATCCTGCTCTTCCTGAGACAGGTTGCGCACCAAATTGTTTATACAATTACCCTCTGACAGTTTTTTTTCCCAGCCGGGCACAACTTCGCTGTAGCTGTACAATGAACCATCAGCAAACACAGTGCTTTGCTCGGACCATTCCATTAACTGATAACAGAAAAGCTGCCCGTCAACCACGCGGTTTTTCCAAATATACACGCAGTTAACTTTTACAGCCTCGGCTATAATTTTCATGCCTTGATGTAAAGCGTTTTCAAAGGATTCTATGTCCGAATTGAGCAGGATAGCGCCCACGCGGTTCATAGCTTTGAGCATTTCTATCTGATTTTGATCCTCATTCACGTCTTCACACCTCATTTTGCCGGCGCGCGGCCTCTATAACCTCGGGCGGCTGTTTGTCGCGTATGAATTTTTTCAGAGTGGCGTTCAACTCACGTACGTCTATAGGCTTGGAAATAAAGCCGTCGAAGCCGTTTGCCAGGAATACTTCCGCCTGCCCCGCCAGGGCGTTGGCGGTCAGCGCGACGATAGGCAGGGCGTAGCCCATGCCGCGCATGATTTTTGCCGCTTCCATGCCGTCCATTTGCGGCATCATATGATCCATAAACACTATGTCGTACTCGCCGCCGTCTTTGATTTTGTCAATTGCGCCAAACCCGCTCATGACGGTGTCAACCGACAATTTATAAGGCGCCAGAAGCCCTTTGACGACATACAGGTTCGATTCCACGTCGTCCACTACAAGGACGCGGCCATAGGGCATAGGCTCGAACACTACCTGCGCCCTCCTTATTTGTTTCGCGCCGCTCATACGGAATCCCCGAAGGCTTTCCGCCATTTCTTTGCCCAGCACGTTCGCGCCGACTGCCGCCTGCGGCAAACGCACAACAAATATAGTGCCCGCGCCCGGCTCGCTTTTCACCGTAATTTCACCGCTCATCAAACGCACAAGGTTGTAGGTAATGCTCATGCCCAGCCCCGCGCCTTCTATCATGCGGTTTGCCTCCACGTTGAAACGGGTATACGCGTCAAACACCTTGTTCTGTTGTTCTTCCGTCATGCCGTGACCGGTATCGCTCACTTTAACGATAAGCGTGGTTTCCGGTTCTTCCTCGCCGCCCTCGGCGGATATCGACAGCTTTACCAGGCCTTTTTCCGTATATTTGAACGCGTTGGAAAGCAAATTGTTCAAAATCTGCTTGATACGAAGCTCGTCGCCGATCAGCACAGACGGAGTGTTTTCATCCACGTGGAGTTCAAACTCGATCGGCTTGCCGCCTATGCGCATCATGTTCAAAGCAGCGGTGTCGCTTATCAGGTTCGCCAATTTGTATTCGGCCGGCATCAATTCCAGCTTGCCCGCCTCGATTTTGGACAGATCCAGTATGTCGTTGATAATGCCCAGCAGCAGTTCGCCCGAATTGTAAATCTTGCCCAGCGCTTCCCTTGTGTTTGGCGCAAGCGTTTCATCGTGAAGCTGGATTTCGGTAATGCCCAGAATCGCGTTCATCGGCGTCCTGATTTCGTGGCTCATGGTCGCAAGGAAAGCGGACTTGGAGCGAGAGGCGGAACGGGCTTCCTCCTCCATCATCTTACGCTCGGTTATGTCGTGGGCTATGCCGATAAGCCCTATCACCGCGCCGTCTTTTACAAGCGGGACTCTGATGGTTTCAAAAAGCCGTCTGTCGCTGTCGGAAGAAGGAACCCATTCTTCAAGCGCGGACCTTTGGCCGTCGCCTATGACTTTGCGCTCCGCGCAGCGAATCTCTTCCGCCGCCTGGGGGGATACCCTGAGACATTCCGTATCGCCTTTTCCGATAACGCTGTCTTTATCCAGGCCGAAATAATCCATCATAATTTTGTTGCACAGCGTATAATTCAAATTCAAATCTTTGCAAAATACGTGATCGGGAATTGAATCGAGCATCGTATCGAGCATCGAGGTCTGAAGCGCCAGCTCGCTCGTCCGCTGCACGACAATTTTTTCCATCACTTTTTCCGTATTGCGGCTTCTTACCAAAAGAACGGAAACGAGGGCAAGTATGATCAGCGACAGAGCCATTGCGCCTATCAGCCACGGGCGCTGCGCTTCTATCAGTTTATAGCGGTAGTCGAACGTCCTGTTTTTCCATTCGTCCGTGATTGCCTTTACATTGATAAGGGCAAGCGCCTTATCAATAATGGAGCTGAGAATGACTCTGTCCACGTTAAAACCAAACGTGGATCCCTGAAGAGAATCCTCAAACACGATATTGGCTTTATACCCCGTAAGCTCCAGATAATTCAGCATGACGAGCATATTGCCGGTGCTGGTCATAACCAGATCCACCTCTCCTCTCCTCATGGCGAGGAAAGCGTCTCTCGTGTCGTCATATTCAACTGTTTTTCCATGGTTGGGGAACCATCGGTTGAACGCTTGCGTTTGGCCGGTGTTCCTGATTACCCCCACCTTAAAATTTTGAACCTCGTTGAGCATGATGCCGCGCATCTCCGATCTGGAGGCAAGCGTCAGATATTCGGTGGCAAGCGTGGTATCGAGCCAAATAAACCGCCCTATCCGTTCCTCCGTGCGGATCAGCTCCGATACAAACGCCGCCTGCCCGGTTTCCACCATCTCCAATAGAAAAGGCCACCTTATGAATTCGTCGCCGTGGGCAAGCTGAAAAGAAAGCCCGGTTAATTTCTCTATCTCGCGCAGCAGGTCAAAAGCGATTCCCTGCCACTGCTTTTCTCTTTCATTATAAAAACTCATAGGATAATTATTGTACTGGGTAACATAAGGTATGACCGGGTTGTCGCGGATATACGCCCGTTCCTCCTCGGTCAGCCGCATGAACAGGGTATGTTGTGTATACTCGCTGTTTCCGCGGCTGTACATATCGGCCAGATAGCTAACGACCGAGCTGTTTTGGAGCGCTTTTTGCACAAGGTTTATAATCGGCTCGAGTTCGGGGTTTTGAGTCGACATGGAAACCGGGCTGATAAGCAGCGGCGGGAAAAAGTGTTTCCCAGTAACGTCGCCGTAAACGTCGAAAGCGGCTATAGCGCTGTTCTCCGTAAAAAATGCGTCGGCCTCCCCGCTTTTCAGCATACTGTAAGCATGATCAAGATTATGGACAAGAAGCAATTCGTATGACGCGTCGGCCCCAAGGGCGGATGTGACGTCTTTTATTGTGGTGGCGCCCTCCAGGAAGGCGTAGCGCGGCGGGCGCGACGCGGCAATCTCGGTCAAAGGCGCGCTGTCCGCTATACGAAAGATGTAAACCATACGCTCGGCAATGGCGTCGGTCATGTAATAAATCTTACGGCGTTCTTCGTTGGCGGTCAGGTCGCCGGCAAAATCGATTTCGCCGCTTGCAAGGCCGGCAAGCAGGTTGTCCCACGTATGAAGCTCCAGTATAAACGGGATACCGAACAACTCGGTCAGCCATTCGCATAAAAGAGCCGAAAATCCTCCCATCCCGCCGTTTGTACCGCGAAACGCCTCGGTGCCGGGCAGCTTCCCGAAGACAAAATGACCGGTTCGTTCCCGGAGCGCTTCGATAGCGTTGATTTCATCCTCCGTAACTCCGGGGATGTCGCGATATGAGGAAAAAGGCGATACTCCGCCGGATTGCCCGCATCCCAAAAACACGGCCGATAATAGCGTTACGGAAAGCAAAGCGCATATCAACCTGTTGATAGCTTTCATTATAAAGTCTCCTTCTTAAAATCTTTCTTAATTGTGGATCTTAATTTTACCCAATATATCCGCGGCCGTGTCGAAATCGAAGTCGTCAAGCGCGGCCAGCGCTTCATTCAGCAGGGCGTCGGTTTCCTCGCCGTAGTCGTAGATCCGCAGTTGGTTTATGGCTTCAATAGCCGCGTCGCTGTCGAAATCATTAACGGCTGCCAGGGTTTTTTGAATATGTCCCGACAGGTACGCGTGGTCGCCCGGCTCTTTTTTGACGAGAGCCGCTTCTTTGCCCGGAAAAACAGCCGACAGCCGCGCGTGCAGGACAAGCAGGTTTTCTTTGAAGGCGGGGAAATGCTCCGTGCAATAATCCATTGAGTCGTCTTTTGAAGCTGTTTCCAGCTTCTGCGCCGTCTCGGACAAAGCCATCGCGCCGATGGTGGAAAGCTGGGATTTCATCGAGTGCACGGCAATGGAAAAGCCTTTCATGTCCGGCGCGCTCATGAAAGCGGACATGGCGTCACATTCCCTGGGCAGTTTTTTGTGAAATAATTCCAAAATGTCGTAGTACATATCCTCCATGCCGGAAACACGGGACAAGCCGATTTCCGTGTTGACCGTGCCGATTTTTTTTACGGCGTCCAAAAAAGTGGCTTCCGCGGTTCCTGCCTCCGCCTTTCGCGTATTTTTTTCCTTGCGCGCGGCTTCGACGACTTCGCGCGGCTGCCTGTCACGGACAAATTTTTTCAGAACGGAGTCCAAATGCCGTATGTCGATCGGCTTTGAGATAAAGTCGTCGAAGCCGCTTTTGAGGAACATTTCCGCCCGCCCCGACACGGCGTCGGCCGTCAGCGCGACGACGGGACGCGAGTATCCCATGCCGCGCATGGCCTTAAGCGTCTCAATGCCGTCCATTTCCGGCATCATGTAATCCATGAACACAATGTCGTACTCGTTTCCGCTTTCAATCCTGTCTATAGCCTTAAATCCGCTGTCGGCTGTGTCAATCGACAGCTCGTAAGGAGCAAGAAGCCCCTTTGCCACGTATAAATTCAAGTCCGCGTCGTCAACGACCAGCACGCGGCCGTAAGGCATAGGCTCGCGTATGACCTGCGCCTTTTTTAACGCCGTTTCGCTTTCGCGGAACCGCCGCAGATTTTCCGTTACTTCCCTGCCCAGCACTCCGGCGCCGAGGTTCTCTTGCGGCAGGCGCACGGTGAATGCCGTGCCTATGCCTGGCTCGCTTTTCACGTGGATTTCGCCCCCCATAGTATGCACCAGGCTGCGCGTGATGTGCATTCCCAGCCCCGTGCCCTCGGTTATACGGTTGGCCTCCGTGTTGAAGCGTGAGTACTCGTCGAATAGCTTGCCTACCTGTTCCTCTGTCATGCCCTGTCCGGTGTCGTTCACGCGGAGAACAAGCGTAGCCGGATTTCCCGTTTCGGCGGAGACCGACAGTTTCACCATGCCTTTTTTCGTATATTTGAACGAGTTGGAAAGCAGGTTGTTCAAAATCTGCTTTATGCGAAGATCGTCGCCGATCAACGCCTTTGGCGTGTTTTCGTCCACCTGCAGCTCAAATTCCAGCGGCTTGCTGCCGAAGCGCACTAAATTCAGGTTCACGACGTCGTTGATCAGGCTTGCGGTTTCGTACCTGACGGGAATCAGCTCAAGCTTGTCGGCGTCAATTTTTGACATGTCCAGCAGGTCGTTTACGATGCTCAGCAGCAGGTTGCTGGATTTGTATATCCTGCTGAAAGCCTCCTTATATTTGGGCTCCAGCGCGTCATCCTGAAGTTGGATTTCCGTGATGCCGAGAATAGTGTTCATCGGCGTGCGTATCTCGTGGCTTATCGTCGCCAGAAACCTGCTTTTTGCCTTGCTGCTCTCCTCGGCGATTTCCGCCCTGCGCGCTTTCTCCTCCGTCTGTTTTTTTTCGGTTATGTCCATCAACGCGCCGGCCACCCTGACAGGAATACCGGCGTCGCCTCTCAGCGTGGCTCCCAACGCGCGAAAGTGCCGGTAATTTCCATTTTTCATCATGAGGCGGTATTCGATATCATAGGGCGTTCTTCCGCTGTGGTCGTTCATATGCGCCGCGAAAGCGTCAAGCGTCCTCTCACTGTCCTCGGGATGGAGCCGGTCGCTCCAACTGTGAAGCAGGTCAGGAAAATCGTTTTTGTCAGAAAAACCCAGCATTTGGCGGAATTCCTGTGACCATACAAATTTGTTGTTCGGGTTGACCGGGTCTCCGCTCACGACGTCCATATCCCACAGCGCTATGTTCAGCGCGTCGCTTGTAAGTTTGTACTTCATTATGTCGTATTCAGCCGCGCGCAGTTGGTCCAGCATCTTCTCTATTTCATTCATTATAAAACCTCCGAATTTTACCCAATATCTCCGCGCCCGTGTCGAAATTGAAATCGCAAAGCTCGGCCAGCGCCTCATTCAGCAGGGTGTTGACTTCATCGCCGTAATCGCAGGCCCGCAATTGGTTTATGGTCTCAATGGCCGCGTCGCCGTCAAAATCCTCAACGGCTCCCAGGGCTTTTTGAATATGTCCCGGCAGGCACGTATGGTCGCCGGGCTTTTTGGGGGCGGGCGGCGCTTCTTTGACCGGGAAAACAGCCGACAGTTGCGTGTGCAGGGCAATCAGATTTTCTTTGAAGGCGGGGAAATGTGCCGCGCAATAATCCATCGCGTCGTCTTTTGAAGCCGTTTCCAGCTTCTGAGCCGTCCCGGACAAAGCCATCGCGCCGATGGCGGCAAGCTGTGATTTCATCGAGTGTACGGCAATGGAAAAACCTTTCATATCCGGCGCGTTCATGAAAGCGGACATGGCTTCCCATTCTCCGGGCAGTTTTTTGTGAAATAATTCCAAAATGTCGTGGTATATATCCCTCATGCCGGAAACGCGGGACAACCCGATCTCCGTGTTGATCGCGCCGATTTTTTTCACGGCGTCCAAAAAGGCCGGTCCCGCGGTTCTCGTCTCCGCCTTTCGCGTAATTTTTTCCTTGCGCGCCGCTTCGACGACTTCTCTCGGCTGCCTGTCGCGAACGAGCTTTTTCAGAATGGCGTCCATATGGCGTATGTCGATAGGCTTTGAGATAAAGTCGTCAAAACCGTTCTTGAGGAACATTTCGGCCCGCCCCGACACGGCGTCGGCCGTCAACGCGACGATGGGACGAGAATACCCCATGCCGCGCATGTTTTTTACCGTCTCAACACCGTCCATTTCCGGCATCATATGATCCATGAACACAATGTCGTACTCGCGTCCGTCCCTGATCTTGTCTATTGCCTCAAATCCGCTGTCGGCAGTGTCCACCGACAGTTCGTAAGGAGCGAGAAGCCCCTTTGCCACGTATAAATTCAAGTCCGCGTCGTCAACAACCAGCACGCTGCCGTAGGGCATAGGCTCGCGCATGACCTGCGGCTTTTTTAACGTTGTCCCGCCTTCGCGGAACCGCCGCAAATTCTCCGTCACTTCCCTGCCCAGCGCGCCGGCTCCGACGTCTTCCTGCGGCAGGCGTACGGTGAAGGTCGTGCCTATGCCGGACTCGCTTTCCACATGGATGTCGCCTCCCATCATACGCACCAGGCTGCGCGTGATGTGCATACCCAGTCCCGTGCCCTCGGTCATGCGGTTGGCCTCGGTGTTGAAACGGGAGTATTCGTCGAACAGCTTGTCAACCTGTTCCTCCGTCATTCCCTGGCCGGTGTCGCTCACGCGGAAAACAAGAGTCACCGGATTTCCCGCTTCGGCGGAAACAGACAGTTTTACCCTGCCTTTTTTCGTATATTTGAACGAGTTGGAAAGCAGGTTGTTCAAAATCTGCTTTATGCGAAGCTCGTCGCCGATCAACGCCTGCGGTGTGTTTTCGTCCGCATACAGCTCAAATTCCAGCGGTTTGCCGCCGAAGCGCACTGAGTTCAGGTTCACGACGTCGTTGATAAGGCTTGCGGTTTCGTATCTTTCGGGAGTCAGTTCCAGCTTGTCGGCGTCAATTTTTGACATGTCCAGCAGGTCGTTGACGATACTGAGCAGCAGGTCGCCGGAACTGTATATCCTGCTGAAAGCCTCCTTACATTTAGGCTCAAGCGCCTCATCCTGCAATTGAATTTCCGTTATGCCGAGAATAGCGTTCATCGGCGTGCGTATCTCGTGGCTTACCGTCGCCAGGAAGCTGCTTTTTGCCTTGCTGCTCTCCTCGGCGATTTCCGCCCGTCGCGTCTCCTCCATAACAGCTTTTTGCTCGCGCAAA
>WRKN01000024.1 GCA_009778055.1 Synergistaceae bacterium | reverse complement strand
ACCTTCAAAGTCCCGCGTGCTATCGTCGAGAACAGGTCGTATCGAGAGCATTTGGCGTCCAACGACACGAGCGGCGTGCTGAAGTGCCTGAATGTAGCGGACAGAAACGGCAGTCCGTTGTACAAGCGTAAGCCTGTTAAGCGGAGCAAGCCGGAGTGTTTCTGAAAGGACTGCGCCCGTCCGCATGAGGATGGCGGCTTTCTGTGAACCTTTCAAATGCCGCAAAACCGTTCCGCAAGAGTGCTGCGATATTTTACCGAATGTACGCTCAGCTATGTTATAGTTACTGAATCAAATGGTGTTTGCAGGTCGCTGGGGAGTGGGTATATTTGTTCGCCGATCTCGAAAAAATAAAGGAGATGTTTGAAAGCTACGCGCGTTCTTTCGACCTCTCGATTCCGATGATACGGGTGAAGCACACGCACAGCTATGATGTCATGCGCGTCGGCGAGAGGCTGACTGACGAACTCGCGTGGAACGCGGACGCTAAAAATGCCGGATTGGCCGCGTGCTTGCTGCACGACGCCGGGCGCTTCAGCCAATACAGGGATTTTGGCACGTACAACGACGGGGCGTCTGTGGATCACGGTGAACGCGGTTACGAGGAATTGCTGTCGGAGTCGGCCCGATATGCGTCAGCCACGGACGGGGAGGCGTGGGAGGCCATTTTGCAGACCGTGAAATGGCATAACAAAAAAAGCCTTCCGGAGCTGGCTCCCGAGGTCATGCCGTTCTGCCGCCTGGTCAGGGACGCCGACAAGCTGGACGTGTTTGAACTGGTGCAGCGCCGCATGGATAATGGTACGATTGAGGAGCTTCTGCCGCGTCACAAAATAGACGCCCCCCTTTCCGGACCCCTGCTGGACGAGATCGAAGAAAATTGGAGCGGCTCGTACAAAAACGCTTCTTCGCTGCTGGATTTTTTACTGGTTCAGTTGACCTGGGCGCTGGACGTAAACTTCGCGCCGTCTTTGCGTATGCTGGAGGAAAGCGGAGCGCTGACGCGCATACGCGCTCGCTTCCCCAGGGACGACAGGAGGGTTCAAAACGTTCTTGACGATCTTTTCAGCCGCATAGAGGCGCGTAAGCTCAGGGTGCTGTGATGTGACCGCGCCGCGTGATAAAATACGTCAGGATATTTTTAGGGGGCATGTGTATTGAATTTTCAGGAAGTGTATTTCAGGCTTGAGCGGTACTGGGCGGACAAAGGCTGTGTTGTGCAGCAGCCTTATGACATTGAGGTAGGGGCGGGAACGATGAATCCCGCGACGTCTTTGCGGGCGTTGGGGCCGGAGCCGTGGCGCGTGGCTTATGTAGAGCCGTCCAGGCGGCCTTCCGACGGCCGTTATGGAGAAAATCCGAATCGGCTGCAACACTATTATCAGTACCAGGTGTTGATTAAACCGGCTCCCGCCGACATTCAGGATATTTATATACAAAGCCTTGTGGCGCTGGGCATAGACCCGCTGGAACACGATATACGCTTTGTCGAAGACGATTGGGAGAACCCAACCATAGGCGCGTGGGGACTTGGGTGGGAGGTGTGGCTCGACGGCATGGAGGTCACACAGTTTACCTATTTCCAGCAGGTCGGCGGCGTGGACGTGGAACTGGTTCCGGTGGAACTGACCTATGGGCTGGAGCGCATTGCCATGTACATCCAGAAGACTGAAAACGTGTACGACCTGAGCTGGGTGGGAAACGTAACTTATGGCGACGTTCACACGAAGAGCGAGGTCGAGTACTCGCACTACAACTTCGAGCACGCGGACGTCCCTATGCTTTTTCAGCTTTTTAACATATACGAGGCCGAGGCCGTGCGGATACTCGACAAAGGCTTCATTCAGCCGGCTTACGATTACGTGCTGAAGTGTTCCCATGCTTTCAACCTGCTCGACGCCCGCAAAGCGATAAGCGTCACCGAGCGCACCGGGTACATAGGGCGGATACGCGCCCTTGCCGGACGCTGCTGTTCGGGTTACGTGAACATGCGGCGGGAGATGGGGCATCCCCTCATGGACAAATTCAAAAGCGACGCGATCGGGGGTAAATCCCTATGAGCAGCAATAACGCCAACGACCTTGTTTTGGAGATCGGCACGGAGGAAATTCCGTCCCGGTTTATTCCTCCTATAATGGAAACCATAAAGACCATAGCGACGGAGGGTTTATCCCAGTTGCGCGTGCTTTCGGGCGACGTTAGCGTCTACGCCACACCCAGGCGGCTTGTGCTTTTCGTTCACGGACTGGACGAAAAACAGGAGGATCTGGTGGCGACGTTCAAGGGGCCGTCCTGGGAATCGGCCTTCGACAGTTTGGGCAGCCCGACGCGCGCGGCGGAGGGTTTTGCCAAGAGTAAAGGCGTCACTGTGGATGACCTGAAGGGAATTGACGTGGACGGCGCGCGCTACATCGCGGCGGAGGTCAGGGAGGCTGGGAAGTCCACAGCCGACCTGCTGCGGGATTTTCTGCCAAACCTTATAGATAAACTGGTTTTTCCCAAAAACATGTACTGGAGCGACCCGGCGGTAAGATTTGCCCGCCCGATACGCTGGATAACGGCCCTTTTTGGCGAAGAAATCGTGCCGTTCACCTACGGCGGGGTGGAAAGCGGGCGAATATCCAAAGGCCACCGCTTCATGGGGGAGAAAAACGTAAAGATCAAAAGCGCCTGCGAGTTCATGGACAGGCTTTACGACAACTACGTCATTCTGGATCAGGAGAAAAGGAAGCAGAAGCTCCTCGCCGGTATAGCCTCCCTGGAGAACGAGCATGGGGGAGTGGCGGAGCTGGACCAGGAGCTTATCGAGGAAAATCTTTACCTCGTGGAGTACCCCGTGCCGTTTATAGGTTCGTTCAACGAGCGTTTCCTCGAAATACCGGAGGAAGTGCTGATAACCTCCATGAAGAAAAACCAGAAATACTTCGCGATACGCACTGCCGAAGGCAAGCTGATGAACTCCTTCGTCGGGGTGGCGAACAATCGCGCGGTGGATATGAGGACTATAAGGGAGGGGAACGAGCGTGTTCTGCGCGCTCGGCTCGAAGACGCCGCGTTTTTCTGGGAGGAGGACCGTAAACTCTCCCTGACCGGGAACGTGGAACGCCTCAAAGGAGTGGTGTATCAGGAAAAGCTGGGGTCGGTGTACGATAAGGTCATAGAAACTCAAAAGCTGGCTGTGTGGCTTTGCGGTGAGCTGGGCATGGAGCGGCTTTCGGAATTTGTGGAGCGCGCCGCGTTCTTGGCGAAAGCGGATTTAGTCACTCACATGGTCTACGAATTCCCCGAGCTTCAGGGGGTCATGGGGCGCGAGTACGCGCTTGCAAACGGGGAACCCCCGAGGGTCGCGGCTGCGCTTTACGAGCAGTACCTGCCGAAGTCGTCCTCCGACGCCGCAAGCCATGATGGCGTTATCGGGGCGAACATTCCATCCGACGACGTGGGCGCGATACTTGGGCTTGCCGAGCGTATCCACATTGTTGTGGCCTGCCACAAGGCGGGGCTGGAGCCTACCGGCTCTCAGGACCCTTACGCCCTGCGCCGCGCCGCGCGATGTGTAAACGAGATAATATGGGGCAGAAAGCTGGACGCGGACGTGGAGAGCGCCGTAAGGACGTCCGCCGCGTCGAACGGCGTGGAGGCGTCTGTGGTTGAAAGGATTTTGTCCTTTATAGAACAGCGTCTCCTTATGCAGCTCAAAGAAAGGGGATATGTGTACGAACTGGCTAAACTGGCGATATCGGTGACGGGCCGCCGCCCGCTTCAGGTGTTGCGCCTGATGGAGGCCCTGGGCAAAGCCAACGAGGAGCCCTGGTTCTCGGCGCTTGTCACATCGGCTGTACGGGTGCGTAACATACTCTCGAAAGCCGGGGAAGTATCCGGCGTGATTGACCTCGGCCTTTCCATGAAGGATGCCGAGAAGGCGCTTTATGACGAGGTTGCCAATATGGAGCCGGTAGTTGAGGCTATTTTGAAGGAAAACGACTGGCAGGGGCTTACCTCGTCCCTGGCGGGGCTGTCGCCGGTGGTGACGAGGTTTTTCGACGACGTCATGGTAATGGACGATGACGAAAGAGTACGCGCAAACCGTTTGAGCATACTGAAACGATGCAACTCCCTGTTTGAAAAAACGGGAGACCTTGGCGTATTGAAGTTATAAAACCAAATGCCGGAGCCTGTTGCTTCGAGAACTCACGGCATATTATAAGCAGGAGGTACAGGAATGAGCGAGAAGTACGTTTACAAGTTTAACGAGGGTAATGCCGGTATGAAGGCGCTTCTTGGCGGTAAAGGGGCCAACTTGGCGGAGATGGTGAACAAGGGGCTTCCCGTTCCCCCGGGCTTTATCATTACGACCGAGGTGTGCCTGAAATATCTTGAGGATCCCAAAATAGTGGACAGGATATGGGACGACGTAAAGGCCGCTGTGGCCGGACTTGAGAAGGAAACCGGCAAGAAGTTCAACGACAAGGATAACCCGCTCCTTCTGTCGGTGCGCTCCGGGGCCCCCGTCTCTATGCCCGGGATGATGGAGACGATCCTTAACCTCGGCCTTAACGACGACACGCTGGAGGGGCTGGCAACCAAGTCGGGCGACCGGCGTTTCGCGCTGGACAGCTACCGGCGGTTTATTCAGATGTGCAGCAGCGTCGTGGACGATGTGGACTCCGATAAGTTCGAGCACGTTCTTACCGCGGCCAGGAAAAAACTGGGCGTGTCGTTCGACAACGAGATTACGGCTGAAGAACTAAAGAACGTAGTGGCGGAGTACAAAAAAATATACAAGGAAGCCACCGGCTCGGAGTTTGCTTCCGACCCATGGGTGCATCTGCGCAAGGCTATCGAGGCCGTGTTCAAGAGCTGGAACATCCCGAGGGCCGTCACGTACCGCAAGATAAATAAAATAGCCGACGACCTGGGAACGGCCGTCAACGTCCAGGTAATGGCCTTCGGCAACCTGGGGGACGACTGCGGAACCGGGGTCTGCTTTACCCGCGACCCGTCCGACGGGACGAACGAACTCTACGGCGAGTTTCTGATCAACGCTCAGGGCGAGGACGTGGTGGCCGGCATACGCACGCCCCTCAAAATAGCGAAGCTGAAGGAAGTCATGCCCGACATTTACAAAGAACTTTACGATAAGACCGAGCAGCTTGAAAAATCCTACAAGGAAATGCAGGACATAGAGTTCACCATCGAGAAGGGCAAGCTCTACATCCTTCAGACCCGCACGGGCAAGCGGACGGCGGCTGCGGCGGTCAGAATCGCGACCGAAATGGAGTCCGAGGGCCTTATAGACAAAAAAACCGCCGTGGGCCGGGTTTCGCCGGTTCAGGTGGAACAGCTCCTTCACCCCCAGGTAGACAAGAACGCGCCAAAAGACGTGGTGGCCGTCGGGCTTCCAGCGTCGCCGGGCGCCGGTGTCGGGCAGCTTATATTCGACGCGACCGAGGCCGAGGAGTGGACCAAGGAAGGCAAGAAAGTCGTCCTGGCCCGCCCGGAGACGTGCCCGGACGACATACACGGCCTGTTCGCCGCGGAGGCGGTGATCACGAGCCGCGGCGGAATGACCAGCCACGCCGCCGTTGTGGCCAGAGGCATGGGCAAGCCGGCCGTCTGCGGCTGCGAGGAAATGGTGATCGACCTGGCCGCCAATACGCTGACGGCGC
Source organism: Synergistaceae bacterium (assembly GCA_009778055.1). Lineage (GTDB taxonomy): Bacteria > Synergistota > Synergistia > Synergistales > Aminobacteriaceae > WRKN01. The sequence goes on along the minus strand of WRKN01000024.1, from coordinate 13,260 downwards.
GCGGCCGCACGTTCAAGAAGGGCGACTTCGTTACGATTGACGGTACGTCCGGCACCATCCTGGCAGGGGAGGCGCCGTTGGTTAAGGCCACCTTCGGGGACGACTTCAAAAAGATTCTGGTTTGGGCGGACGAATTCGCCAAGCAGGAAGTTTGGGCCAACGCCGACACGCCGGAGGACGCGGCGCGGGCGATAGAGTTTGGGGCGAAGGGCATAGGGCTTTGCCGCACGGAGCACATGTTCATGGAGAGCGGGCGTCTGCCCGTGGTGCAGGAACTCATCGTGGCCGACACGCTGGAGGAGCGCAAAGCCGCTCTCGACAAGCTCAAGGTCATGCAGAAGGAGGACTTCGTAGGTATCTTCAAGGCGATGAAGGGTTATCCCGTCATCATCCGCCTGCTTGATCCGCCGCTGCACGAATTCCTGCCGAAAGAAAACTCTCTTGAATCCGAAATCGCCGAACTGGAAAAGAAGGGTCAGGGACAGGCCAAAGAAGCTCTTTACAAGAAAAAGACGCTGGATAAAGTCCGCCTGCTCCACGAGTCGAACCCGATGCTCGGTTTCCGCGGCTGCCGCCTTGGCGTGGTCTATCCCGAGATATCGGAGATGCAGATGTACGCTATATTGGAGGCCGCCTCGGAGCTTGTCTCCAAGGGAGTGAAGGTTCGTCCGGAGATAATGATACCTCTGGTGGGGACGAAGACCGAGATGAAGTTCTTCCGCGAAATGGCGGACAGGATAGCGGGCGACGTTGCGAAGAAGACGGGAGTGAAGCTCGACTACCTCCTGATCGGAACCATGATCGAGGTTCCCCGCGCCGCCCTCGTCGCCGACGAGCTGGCGGAGTACGCCCAGTTCTTCAGCTTCGGAACCAACGACCTGACTCAGACCGCTTTCGGTTACTCCCGCGACGACGCGGAGGGGAAATTCCTGTTCAACTACCTGGAAAAGGGCTTTTTCAAGGAAAACCCCTTCAGCGAACTCGACCGCGACGGAGTCGGCGCGCTTATGAAAATAGCGGTGGAAAAGGGCAGGGGAGTGAACAAAGACATTTCCATCGGGATTTGCGGGGAGCACGGCGGCGATCCGTCGTCCGTGGCGTTCTGCTGCTCGATAGGGATGAACTACGTAAGCTGCTCTCCGTTCCGTATCCCCGTTGCGAGAGTGGCCGCCGCGCACGCCGCCCTCGGCGTTTTGAAGTAGCCTGACAATATTAAAAAAGCTCCGGCCGGACGGCCGGAGCTTTTTGTACATACGAAAGGGGTAATGCGGGAATGATCTATTCCGAAGAAGTCGAACACATGTGTCCGGTTGCAAAGGGCGTATGTCACGGCCCGGCTCCGATCCCGTCGGAAGGGAACTGGGTGCGGGTCAAGGAAAACAGCGACATCAGCGGCCTTACTCATGGGGTGGGCTGGTGCGCGCCGCAGCAGGGCGCTTGCAAGCTGACGCTCAACGTCAAGAACGGCGTCATCGAGGAGGCGCTTGTGGAAACTATCGGCTGTTCCGGTATGACCCACTCGGCCGCCATGTCGGCCGAAATTCTGCCGGGAAAGACGCTTTTGGAGGCGCTCAACACCGATCTCGTATGCGACGCCATCAACGTTGCGATGCGGGAGCTTTTTTTGCAGATTGCCTACGGGCGCAGCCAAACGGCCTTTTCGGAGGGCGGCTTGCCTATCGGGGCGGGGCTGGAGGATCTGGGCAAAGGGCTTCGCAGCCAGGTCGGCACGATGTTCGGAACCACCGCCAAAGGCCCCCGCTACCTGGAAATGGCCGAGGGCTACATCACACGCCTCGCGCTGGACAAGGACAGCCTGATCATCGGATATGAGTTCGTCCACGTGGGCAAGGCGATGAACGCCATAAAAAAAGGAAAAGACGCGAACCAGGCCATAAAGGACGCGACCGGTTCCTACGGGCGCTTCGCGGAGGCGGCCAGGTACATCGATCCGCGTGAAGAATAGGGGTGGATAAAAATGGCTATGTTTGAAAGTTACGAGAGGCGTATCAAAAAAATCAACTCCGTCCTGGCGGAGTACGGTATCGCGAGCTTGGACGAGGCTGAAAAGATATGCAAAGACAAAGGCTTTTCCCCTATAGACATTGTGAAGGGCATACAGCCCATCGCCTTCGAGAACGCGGGTTGGGCCTATGCTATGGGCGCCGCAATCGCCGTCAAGAAAGGCTGTAAAAACGCGGCTGACGCGGCTGAAGCGATTGGAATCGGCTTGCAGGCTTTTTGTATTGAAGGTTCCGTGGCGGAAGACCGCAAAGTGGGCTTGGGTCACGGAAATCTTGCGGCTATGCTGCTGCGCGACGAGACCAAGTGTTTTGCGTTTCTCGCCGGTCACGAGTCCTTCGCGGCGGCCGAGGGGGCCATCGGCATCGCCCGAAACGCGAACAAAAGCCGCAAGACGTGCCTTCGCGTGATTCTGAACGGACTGGGTAAGGACGCGGCGCAGATCATTTCCCGCATCAACGGCTTCACCTACGTGGAGACCCAGTTCGACTACGCGTCCGGCAAAGTTACCGTCGTCAAAGAAATCGCTTACTCGGACGGCGAGCGCAAGGCTGTGCGCTGTTACGGAGTGGACGACGTGCGGGAGGGCGTGGCCGTCATGCACCTGGAGGGAGTGGACGTGTCCATCACCGGCAACTCCACCAACCCGACGCGCTTCCAGCACCCTGTCGCGGGAACCTACAAGAAGGAATGTATAGAGCAGGGGAAAAAATATTTTTCCGTGGCGTCCGGCGGCGGCACGGGGCGGACGCTGCACCCCGACAACATGGCGGCAGGCCCCGCCTCCTACGGTATGACCGACACGATGGGAAGGATGCACTCGGACGCGCAGTTCGCCGGGTCGAGTTCCGTGCCGGCCCACGTTGAAATGATGGGCTTCCTGGGCATGGGCAACAACCCGATGGTGGGCGCCACGGTCGCCGTGGCCGTGGCCGTCGAGCAGGCCCTGAAGTAAGAGGGGATTGAAGGGTTTATAGGGTTATATAAAAAAAGACTCCGGCCGTCAGGCCGGGGTCTTTTTTTATGGCTTTTGGCATGATGATTCGCATGGGGTTGGGTCATTCATCAATCTGCTCGTTGCGCTTTCTCATCAGCGCCCGAACCGTCACGGGCAGGCTCAACAGGTTGATGAAACCCTCCGCGTCCTTGTGGTCAAACAAATCGCCGGTGGTAAAACTTGACAGTTCCTTGCTGTGCAGTGAATAAGGTGATGTTACTCCCGCCGGTACGACATTGCCTTTATATAATTTCAAACGGACCGTACCTGAGACGACCTCCTGCGTTTTGTCCACAAAGGCGGAGAGGGCTTCCCTTAAAGGGGTAAACCATTCTCCCGTGTAAATCAGTTCGGCCAGCTCATGACCGACGATAGCCTTGAACGCTTCCGTCTGCCGGTCAAGGCATAAGCTCTCCAGCTCCTTGTGCGCCGCGTACATTATCGTCCCGCCGGGCGTTTCGTACACGCCGCGCGACTTCATGCCGACAACCCTGTTTTCCACAATGTCCACGATGCCGACGCCGTTCCTGCCGCCAATTTCGTTGAGAGCTTTCATCAAGGCGACGGGGGCCATTGCTTCCCCATTCAATTTGACCGGTACGCCATGCTCAAACTCGAGCTCCACGTACTCCGGCGCGTCGGGGGCGTCCTCCGGCATGACGGTTAGCTGCAGCAAATGCTTGTAATTCGGTTCCATCCCCGGGTCTTCAAGCTCCAGCCCTTCGTGGCTCAAATGCCAGAGGTTTTCGTCGCGGCTGTAGCTCTGTTCTTTTGTCGTGGGAAGTTCGAGCTTGCGCTTTTGCAGATATTCCATCTCGTCTTCGCGGGATTTTATATCCCAGATTCGCCACGGCGCTATGATCTTCAGCCACGGCGCGAAAGCCCTGATGGCCAATTCAAAACGTATTTGGTCGTTGCCTTTTCCCGTGGCGCCGTGGCAGATCGAGTCAGCTCCCTCGGCGAGCGCGATGTCCACAAATTTTTTCGCGATCAGGGGACGCGCGGCAGACGTTCCGAGAAGGTATTTGCTCTCGTAAACGGCGTTCGCTTTCATCATCGGGTAAACGTAATCAGTCATAAATTCGTCCCTGGCGTCGATGACATAAACTTTATCCGCTCCCGTCCTGATCGCCCTGTCCTCCAGTTCCTTGTAGTCGGCGCATTGTCCCACGTCGACGCAGCAGGCGATGACCTCGCAATCCGTATAATTCTCTCTCAGCCACGGCAGAATTACCGTGGTATCCAGCCCTCCGGAATAAGCCAGCACTATTTTGTTTTTCATTTTGGCATAACCTCCATACTGATGAACATCCTGTCATCCCTGCGCGGCGCGTTTTTCAAAATAAGTTCCCGGTCAAATGATTCCCCGGCTATATCATCTCGAAAAGCGTTTACGTTGTCAAACGGATGGCTGCGCTCAGGCACGCCGCCGGTATCCAGTTCTCCCAGCCGTTCCATATACCCTAAAATCTCTTTCAGATCGCCCGATATCCTTTGTTTCTCGTCAAATGAAAGCGTGAGGCAAGACAGTTCCTCAAGGTAATCAATTAACTTTTCGTCTATCAGCATGTCGCCTTCCTCACAGTCTTTTTTGCCGGGCGCACAAGGACGCCGTTTTGCGTCAGGTATTTTTTCAGCTCCCACACCGTATAGTTGTTTGACATTCTGGGCGAATACAACATGCTGCTGATTATGGCCGCCTGCGCGTCCGTATTCTTGAACAGCGACGTTAAGTGCTCCGGCGCGCCTGCGCCTCCCGAAGCGATGAGAGGGATGGAAACAGCGGCTTGGGCCTGCTTTATCAATCCAAGGTCGTAACCGGCCATGGTTCCGTCGTTGTCGATACTGTTCAGGCATATTTCCCCCGCGCCAAGTTCCTGCCCGCGTTTTATCCACTCGATAGCGTCCATCCCGGTCGCCGTCCTTGCGCCGTCTATATAGACCTCGTACCCGCTCGGCATCTTCTCCGTTCTTTTCACCTGGGTGGACAACACGACGCATTGAGAGCCGAAGGCTTTCGCGCCGTCCGCGATGATTTGCGGGTTCCGCACCGCCATTGAATCGACGCTTATCTTTTCCGCCCCCGCTTTGAGCGCCTCGTACATATCGTTTAAGTCCTTTATCCCGCCGCCGACGGTGAAAGGGATAAAAACGCGCCCCCCCACTTTTTTTACGGTTTCTATGTCAATACCGCGTTTCTCCGCGCTTGCCATAATGTCGTAGAAGATCAGTTCGTCGATCTGCGCGCCGTACATAGCCCCGGCCAGTTCTTCGGCGGGCGCGACGTCTACGTTGTCCTGAAACCGCACCGCCTTTGTCACCCTGCCGTTTACGACGTCAAAGCAGGCTATCAGCCTTTTAGTAAGCATGTCTCATTCTCCCTTAAGTTTGAGAAAGGCGTTCAGCAGATCAAGCCCGGCGTCGCCGCTTTTTTCAACGTGAAACTGCGCGCCGTATATGTTTTCGCTGCATACGGCGGCGGCAAACGAATCGCCGTATTCGGCCATGCCCCACAGATCCGGCTCGTTCACCGGGCGCGCGTAATACGAGTTGACGAAATAGAAGAAGTCATCCCTGGCGCCGCAGGACGCGTTTTTTATGAAACGCACATTATTCCATCCCATTTGCGGAACCCTGACCTTTTCAGAGTTGAATTTGACGACCTTGCCTTTTAACCACCCAAGGCATTTCTCGTCGCCTTCCTCGCTGTGCTCGAACAGGATTTGCATACCGACGCAAATGCCTAAAAACGGAGTCTTTTTTCGCAGCACCGCTTCTTCCAACGCTTTCATCAAATCCATTTCACGCAAGGACTCCATCGTCGCCTTCGCGCTTCCCACTCCGGGCAGAATAATGTGTGAAGCGTCTTTGAGGTCATGCGGTGACCGCGCAAAATCCGCTTTGTATCCGAGGTGGGTTACGGCGTGCGACACGCTCGGAGCGTTTCCGGCTTTGTAATCGATTATTTTAATCATCATCATGACCTCCAATATGCCCGAATCTTAAAACGCATGACTTTTATTCAACGTATAGGATAATACTGTTGTCTTGATAAATAAAATTAATGATGCTTATAACTATGATAAGCATCACTGATTTTAGTGCAGTTCACGCGCCGCCCTCTTCTTAATCCCAATAAATCAGCAGCTCCTGGTTTGCGATGTCGGAGTGCAGGATAAGGCCGGGGGTCGCCGAGACGTGAATCACAGGCTCCCATGTTTCGTACCCTTCCAAAACCGTCCCCAGCAGATTATCTCTTGCCAGAATCTGGTCGGGGCGGAATACGACGTCCGGCTCCCCGTCAAAAACCGCGGCATAAAAGATGTCGGATTCAACGATATCTTGGAAAAAGTGGCTTCCGAAAGACAGCTCCGGCACGACGCCCGCTTTTGGGTACGACACTTCGCATATAGCCGCCATGTCGCACAGCTCGCTGAAACTGACCGGGACGCCGAGAGACGGCGTGGTCGTGCCCCATCTGCCCGGACCCAGCAGCAACACGGTTTTCTCTTTCAGCTTTTGGTTTATCATGCCTATCAGGCGCGCGACCTGATGTTTATGCTGTTCGGTAAGCTCCAGATATTCCTTTATCCTGACAAAAACGGCGTGGTCAAAGCGCAGCCTGACGTTCCCCCCCATAAAATTGCCGGCGGACGAGAAAAATATCCGATCCTGTTCCGGGCGCGCGAACTCTATCGCCTTGCCAAGCCCTTTCGTCTGAAGGGGCCTGCATTGCAGCAGGCTGAATCCGAAATCGCCGTCCGGCCTGAAATTCACGGTGAATTCGATATCCACCGGATAGTCATAGGCCCCGGACAGCGTTTTAAGCGCCGCGCGGGCAAATTGGGGGAATTCCGTCCTGGCCAGCAGCTTTTTGAAGTCCGCGATTTTAGGGGTGCGGCTTATGCTGCGCCCGAGTTCGCGCAGCCGGTTTATCTCGGAGGTATCCTCGCTGAAGAAAATGCTTTTGTCCGTTTTTAAGTCCCGCTCCGACAAATCCTCCAGGGACGCTTCCGTCAACCGGTTGTCGCGCAAGTCGAGCACGTCCGCGTAATGCTGCGAAAACTTCTTTTCATCGCCGTAACTGACGGGCGGCCTTTTCGCGGGATGATCCAGCGGGACTAACCTCGCGTAGTCGCCTGATACGCGGTCGACCGCGCGAGTCCCCAGCCCGAAAACTATACGCAGCATACCGGAGCTGGGGTCCATGGACTTATCCCACACATACAGGTTGGAGGAATTCCCGACGCCCGCCACGTGCGGGAAATACAGCTCTCCGTAGTGGTTTCCCGACACACGCTGGACGAGTATGGCCATTTGCTCGTCCAGATTCGCAAGGCCGCGCCGCCGGCGGTAAGCCAGCGCGTCGTCGCTCATGGTGCTGGCGTAGACTCTGCGCACGGCCTGTTCAAACGCCTCGATACGCTCCTCCGGCGTGCCCTGGTTTGCGCAAAAGACGCTTTCATATTTACCCGCGAACGCGTTGCCGAAATTATCCTCCCGCAGCGAGCTTGAGCGGACGACAATAGGCGACTGCCCAAAACGCTCCAGCATTTGAATAAACTGTTCCCTTATGGCGTTCGGGAATTTACCTTGCAGCATTTTTTCGCGCAATTCTCCCGCGACGGCAAAATACCCCTCGGGCGTTTTCTGCTTGATACGCAGATCCCACCATCCGTTTTGCACGATGTACGTATAGAAAAGATCCGAACCGATGTAGTAGGAATCATGCGGCTCTAAATGGAGGAGCGTGTCGTCCCCGGCGTTTGTTTCGAGGATTTTTCTGGCAATCAGCATCCCCACGCTTTTCCCGCCGATAAAACCCGTCCCAATCTCCCGTTCCGTGATGTCGAGGATGTCTCCAAGCGTGAAATGCCTGACGGCAAGTTCCGTTATGCGCGGCTCTTTGCCGATAATCAGGCCGATGAGAAGCCGCTTCATTTCTTCCTGTTCTTCCTTAAATTTTTCATCCCCGTCAAGCAGCGCGCGCGCGCGTTCAAGCGTGCGGCTCCAATGATCCCCATGCTGCGTATAGCGGCCGACCCGCGAAAAAAGCGCGGCCGCGTCGGCGCTGGACGTGATCGAGACGGCTTCCCCTCCCTCGATCAGGTGCGGAAAGAACATGGTGGGGGAATATCTTTCCCACACCTTGAGCGGATGGATATAAAGCTTGCCGTCAATGCTGTGCACGTCGAGCAGGACTTGAGTCGTCTCCCGTATGCGGGCAATCGTGCCGTGGGTGTGCGCGCCTCTGATAAGGGCGAAATACGCGACAGTGTCCAACTGGTATAGGAAGGGGCAGGCTATGCGGAAAAAATTGCCAACCATCATGTCCGAATGCCAGCTATCCAAAAGGTCGCTCAGGCAGTCGAACACATAGAACGCCTTTTCGCCCTCGCGCTCGATGATATCGTGGATTTTAGCGGCGAAAACCTCAAACCCCTCGGACGTATCGAGCTTATAAAAGACGGAGGGCTCGCTTTCCCCCATCAGCGGCTCATGGCTTCCGAACCGAAAGTAAACGAGCTTGTACCCATCCTTTTTTGTCTGCCCGATATACGGGCGCACGACCTGAAGATAGTCGTCAATGGACTGCACCTGCCATACGACGTTGTCCCCCAGCCGCAGCATGTCAATCGCCCCGTCGAGCCCCGGCATACCTGTGCTCACCCTGTTACCTATTGACAAGATCGTTCACCCTTTCATTACAGCATGAATTTGCACGCAGGAAAAAGTTTACACCACAAAATCCGGAAGGGGGGTTGTATATGTTAAAACGTGTTTCCTGACCGGTTACTTTTCTGTGTTCAATAATTTTCGCTCCCTTTCGCATAACTTCCCGTCGCGAATTTCAAAAAGCATCTCGGCTTTTTCAGCAAGTTCGTTGTTGTGGGTAACGATAACGATGGTCTTTCCCATTTTATGAATGTCAAATATGCGCTTCAACACCTCTTCTTCGGACTCCGAATCTAAATTTCCGGTCGGCTCGTCCATTAGAAGAATGTCCGGGTCGTTGGCGAACGCTCTGGCGATAGAAACCCTTTGCTGCTGCCCTCCTGAAAGCTCGAAAGGCTTTGCGTCCGCTTTATCGGAAAGCCCTACCAACTCAAGCAGTTCTTTTGCTTCCTTCCGCGCTTTTTGCGGCCCCTTTTTGAACATCATGGCCGTTTCAACATTTTCCAATGCCGTCAGGTTTTGAAGCAGGTTGTAAAACTGGAATACGAAGCCTATTTTTTCGGCTCTGAGCTCCGCGAGTTTGTTGTCGCTCAACGCCGAAATATCCGTTCCGTCAATAAAGACGCTTCCTCCCGTCGGCCTGTCAAGCCCGCCGATCAAGTGCAGCAAAGTGCTTTTACCATGCCCGGAAGGGCCTGTAATGCAGGAAAAAGACCCGTTTGGGATTTCCATGTCCACACTCTTCAAGGCGTGTGTTTTTACCCTGCTGTTTCCGTATGTCTTTGTTAAATTTTCCGTTTTTACGACGGCCTTATTCATAATGGCTTATCGCCTCCACCGGCGTTAATTTTGCCGCTTTCCACGCGGGATAAAGACCTGACGCGATGGAGATGACGATTGAAAACAGGATTGCCCTCAAAACAATAGAGGCGTCAAGGCTTGCCGTCGGCGCCGCTCCTTTCAGCAGGGCGGTAAAATCGCTTTGCGCAATAAGCGGCGCGGCGAAAACAGAGACGACAAACCCGGCGGCCACTCCGGTAACTCCGCCAAGCAAGCCGTACAACCCCGACTCCAACAGAAATATATTGAAAATCGCGCTGCTTTTAGCGCCAATGGCGCGCAGTATTCCTATTTCCCGCCGCCGTTCGTAAGTTGCGGTCATCATAGTGTTGACGATCCCAAAGGCGGCGGCGATCAACGCTACCCCGGCTATAAGCTGCAAAGTCGTATTGACCGCGCCGAGAATAGCCAATACCGAGCTTAAAAGCTGCCTGTCCGAGGTCACCGCCACGTTGGCAACGTCTACAACGGCGGCTATGTAGCTGTCCAGCCTTGTTATGTCGTCAACTTTTGCCGCTATATAAGAAATATAGCCCTCCACGTCGTAAATTTCCTGAACAACGGAAACGGGGAGATATACGGAAGCGTCGTCGTTGCTTCCCGTCGCCTGAAGAATTGCTTTTACAGGAAACCTCCCGCCCCTTATCGTCAGCACGTCGTTCAATCCCAAATCAAATTGATTTGCGATGCTTGAACCAATGACCGCGGCTCTTTCATCGGGGGAAACAAAATAATCGCCTTCTTTCAGCTCCCATCCTTTGAAATCCTTCATTTCTCCCGGCAGGATACCGGTGACCAAAACGGGATTGTTTTGTACGGCCGTCTTTTGCGTAAGGTAAGGAACCGCCGTAATCCCGTCTATGGCGGAAACTTTGTCCAATACGTCATACTGGAGTGATTCGGGAAGCGATTCCCCCGTTAAAATCGAAATCTGGTCATAAGCGCACCAGTTTTTGGGCGTAATGATGAGGTTCGCGCCAAGCGCGCCGGCCTGTTTCGTAACCTCGCCGCGCATGTTCCCCCCCAGTGAAAGCAAAGCCACAAACGACGCCATTCCGATAGTGATTCCAAGAAGCGTGAAAATAAATCTTCCCTTTCTGCGCAAAAGGTTTTTACATACAAGTTTGGGTATATTCATAGTAACGCAGTATCCTCTCTACCTTGAAATGAGCCTCATGATGTTTCGCCTGACCTCAAAATCCGTTACGGCGAAATAAAATTCGGTATCGGTTTTCACAAAACTTCCTGTGACGTCCACCACGTCGGCGAGTTTAGGCATGGGACTGCTTCCGGTATATTTTGCGGGAAGCGCATAGGCGCCGCAATATAAGTCTTTGCAGGCCATGAGTTCGGCGGTATCCATAATTCCGAAAAACGTTTCGTCGGCTTCCGAAAATGCCGCCGCAACTCCGTTTATTTTAATCTCGCCGGTAAAGGATAACGGGTCTGACTGAATATCATTTATGCTCAGCGCCTTTACGCTTGACGCTTTTATTTCCTCGCCGCCCCTGTCGGCGTAGGCAACGACCAGGCCGGCAACAATAACGGATACCGTAAAAAGCGCAAGCCTCTTCATTTTTTCCTCACAACGGATATGCCGTCAACTTTCAGATAATGGAAATTTGTGCCGAACCCCTCGTCAAAGTACCTGCTAAATTCCCCCGCCACGTCGATTATGCTTTTTTCCTCGGGATATTCGGCAGGGACGCGGCCGTCGTTCCACGCAAACTCCACATATCGAATACAGCAGCCGGCTTCGTCATCGACAAGCACATAGTGGTAATACCGGTTGGAGTCTTCATCCAAAAAACCGGAATACGGCCCGATCAACCTGAATGTTTTTCCAAGATAATCCCCCGGGCTCATAAACATTACATTGGAAAATTCCTCGTCAAAGTTTGTGCCGCTCAACGCTGTGAAATCAATATCCACGTCAAAAGGCGGCGGCGGGAAATTTTTCTGATTTCCAACATATTTAGCCATAGGGTTTACGTTCCCGTTATCGCCGACATCCGCGCCTTCGGCGCTTTGGTTGGCGTAACCGATAAAAACGGTTATGATTGCCACAACGACTACAGCGGACAAGATGAAATGTTTTTTCACGAAAATAACCTCCCCCAAATTTGCGGCTTCCATGCGGAGAAAGGCATGGAAACATCAGGCTCTATAAGGTATATGGAACCCGGCTTGCCTAAACTTTTGGGGGCTTGAAAATGGAACGAATTGAATTTTCGATATGGAATTGTTCTTTATAGGCTATATCCGCCTTAAATACAGTTGTAAAGCTATTGGTATCACAAAACTGTGCCGGATAGGCCGAACAGGGGCATACTTGGCAAATCAACGCGCGGCAGGGAATGTTTTCCTGGTGTGTTTGGTGTGTCTGGTGTGTTTTATTACTCTCAACGGCAAAAGCCAGCACGGGAGAACACAGCGCTAAAACGAACACAGCTAAGACAGCGATTGTAACGGATTTACGTATACGCACATTGCAGCCGCATTTTGCCATGCCTTCCTCTCCTTCCGCCGTAACTAATTTAGCTCAACATTGTAACATAAACGTGTCTGCGCTACTCATATGGGCTTCGTTTTCTGTTATGATTTACCCCCCTTGACAATGTTACTCTGGGTATCTATGGTGTGTATGATGTTTAATCATAATCAAGGGCGGCAACAACGAGGAGGCGAGGGCTTGTGAAAGTATTTCAGAATTTGCTTATAGTTGGAGGCGTGGTATTGGCGGTGACGGCGTTGACCGTAACGGTAGCGCTCGGAGGGCATGGCGGCGGCCATCATCCGGAACCCGGGCATGGTTCGGGAGGAAATCATCATCTTGGAAACAATTTTCACCACTACAACCATCAAGACCATTACGGTAACGGTAAGAATGTCTGGTGTGACGGACTAAACCCGCAACTTAACCGGCATCATCACGGGAACTCCGTAAGAGCCGACCTTGACGGAAAATATTTTTTCAGCGGCGGTTTTTGCATAAAATCCGGCTTGCAACAAGGTCATAGTACGTTGGAAATCAACCACCGAAACATCCCTCACGATAAAGTGTGGCTGCGGAACAGGATTACCGGCAATTATTACCCCGTGGCCACCACGGGCAACACGATTGCAGTCGAAGACGGCGGTTGGGCAGACCAGGACGGGCTGACAAACGGAGCTGTTGAGGCGGAGGTACTTTTCTCCAGTCGAACGCCAGACGGCGGCACATCTCCTGGTAATGGGGGTTCAGGCGGAGGAGGCTGCAGAGTTGCCGGTTTACCTTTCGGAATCCTCGCTCTTTGCGTCCTTTGGCTGCTCCATAATAAAGCCGCTGGATAAGTAGTGAACCAGCTACGTGGGAACGGTGAGCTTTTGGGGCTGTCGAAGCGGGGACGCGCCCCAGCCTTGCGTTAATCCTTAGTTTGGTGTTGTCGTTATTTTTCATGAAGAAGATACTGTCAGAGAGGAAAATTTGTCCACAGAATAAGCTCTACGGGCGTCCATCACGACATTTGTATTCTCCGATGTAACGGCTCCAAATCATATAAAATTCAGCGATACTTATTATTATAATAAGTATCATTAATTTTACTTATCAAGACAGCGGTATTATCCTAATGTTCCAAACAAAAGTGAAGGTGGGCGGAATGAAAAACATAAGCGCGCTGGAACTTTCGGCTTCCATTAAGGCCGGGAAGCTGGGAGTTGCCGAGGCCGTCAAGTATTATTTG
>WRKN01000023.1 GCA_009778055.1 Synergistaceae bacterium | reverse complement strand
TCGCGCAAGTTTCTATCGCCCATGCCGTACCTACCAAACAAGCAATCATCACCATCGCTAAACAAAGTACCTTTTTCATGACAAACCCTCCCTTCAAACTTACGCCGGCAGCGCCAGCAGTTCCTGGCGCTCCGCCGTCTGTGTCAACATTTCAAACAACCTTCTTAGCCTTGGCTACAGCTTTTCTGATTTCGTTGTCAAGCGCGTCCTGTTCAGAATTTGCATGTCGTTCAAAGTCTTGACCTTCATTGAGTTTACCCCCCTTCGGTACATGAGCCCGTCTCCTTTGGGTATATGTACCGTTATTTGTTCCATAGTATACCGGACATAGGCACATTTCGGTACATATAGATGGATTGTCATGAAGAGGGGAAGAATAGCAAAACCCGGATCATGTCCGGGTTTATGGATTTTCTTAGATATATTTAGATACAACAAATCGATGATTTGGCGGAGACGTAGAGATTCGAACTCTAGGGGTATTGCTACCCAGACGCTCTCCAAGCGCCCGCCTTCGACCACTCGGCCACGTCTCCGCAAAACACGGAGAGTATTATACACGAATAGGCATTGGTTGTCTCCTCATGAGGAGCGTTTATTTAGTAACACGAATTAAAAAAAACGTGTTATCATATCCGGCATAAAAAACTTCAGGAGGGTTTTAACATGAATAGATTTTTCGCCGCGCTGGTTTTGACGATGTTGTTGCTTACGGCCCCGGCTTTAGCCCATGAGCTGCTCTTGAAACCTTCGGAGATGACGGCGGCCGGGGGAGAAACCCTGCCTGTCGAGCTGCAATCCGTCCACCGTTTTATTGTGGCGGAGGAAGTTGAAAATATTCCCCGCGTCAAGGCGGGGGTGTTCCGCAATGGAGTTTTGAAAGAGGCCGAGCTGAGGCCCAATGAGCCGGAGTTACGCATTGACTTTGACGTGAAAATTGAGGACGACGGCGCTGTGCTGATAGTCGCCGCCAAAGACGGGGAACCCTGGAGCGTCACCAATGAAGGGGGCATGGAGGGTACTCGCAGGGAACTGGAGGCCCGAGGCTTGAAAGTCCTCAGAACCACCAAGAACGACAAATTCGCAAAGGCCGTGGTCAACGCGGCGAAGGACGACAAAAATTTCGCGTCCTCCGTGGGGCAGGAGCTGGAGGTCGTTCCGATGACGAACCCGGCGGACGCCGTGCCCGGAGAGTTTTTCGACGTAAAAATTTTACTCGGGGGACAGCCCGCGGCGCTTCCCGTGTGGGCTACTTATGACGGGTTTGTGACGGAGCTGGACGAAACGTACGCTTATTACACGTTAAGCAACGCCGAAGGCGTGGCGAGAATTAAAATCACCGCGCCGGGGTTCTGGCTCGTGCGGACGGCCAAAGACGGCGAGCCCGGGGCGGAAGGCGAGTACGACTCCCGCAGTCTGCGCTCCATCCTCACGTTTGAGGTAAAATAAAAACGATGTCATTTCGTCCATTTTGCGCCGCTATGGCGGCGGGACTGGTCTTATTCTCCGCCGCGGCGGCGGCTGCGCACGGAATAGGGTACAGACACTCGGAAAAAAAGCCGGTCTCACTGGAGTTCTCCTACTCGACCGGCGAGGCGATGAGCTACCTCGACACGAGGGTATACTCTCCTAAAGACGAAAAGTTCGCTTTCCAGTCGGGGCGCACCGACGAGGCCGGGCGCTTCGCCTTTACGCCCGACGTTTCGGGACTCTGGCGTGTCGTCGTGAGAGATGAGGAAGGGCACATGGCTGAAGCAAGTGTGAACGTCACGGAGGATTTTTTGAAGGGGGACGGAAATTTTTTACCCGAAATCGTCCACGGCGATCACATAGAGGGCGCGGAATTAGCGCTCAGGGCGGTCCTGGGCGTCAGCTTGCTGTTCAATTTAGCGGCGGGTGTCGTTCTGCGGCGAAACAAGGTGAAAAAATAAATGCACATCAGCGAGGGAGTGCTTTCTCCGCAGATGTTGGCCGCCGGATGGGCGATAGCGGGCGCGGGTACGGTCGTGGGACTGAAGAAGCTGGATCCCGACAAAATTGTCCGCGTGGCTTTTTTTTCGTCCGTTTTTTTTCTGGCGTCGCTGGTCAACGTTCCCGTCGGGCCGAGTTCAACCCATCTTTCTTTGATAGCGCCAATGGGCCTGATTTTGGGATGGAGCGTCTTTCCAGCGGTACTGACCGCGCTTGCTCTGCAGGCGATATTGCTGCGGTTCGGAGGATTTCTCGCGCTGGGAGCAAACACCGTCAGTATCGCGCTGCCCGGCTTGATCGTTTACCTGTTGTTCGCCGCCGGAGTCCGGCGCTGCGCGGGCAGCGCCGCGGCGGTACGGTCGTTCGCCGCGGGGTTCGCGGGGGTTATTCTGAGCGCCGCAGGGGTGGGGGTTTTTTTGTGGCTCTCCAATCCGGCCTTCACTAATGCCGCAAAGTTCATTTTCGTGGCTCACTTGCCTTTGGCGCTTATAGAAGGGAGCCTTACGCTCTTTATGACGGGATTTCTCAAAAAAACGGCCCCCGACATTCTGTCCGGGGCGGACAGGCACAGCGGGGAATAATCAATTGTGGTTCGACGCCGGTCATGTTCATGACGCGGAGTATACGGCATCGCCGATCGATGTTTTTGATCCGCGGTGCCGTGTGTTATGCGCGCTCTTGTTTTCGGGCGTTCTAGCGTCCATACAATCCATGCCCGGACTGCTCGCGGGAAGCGCCGTTCCTGTTCTGCTGATTTTCGCGGGGAGCGTGAGGGAGCTGACAAAGGCCCTGCTTCACGTCAACGCCGTCGCGGTTTTCATGGTAATCCTGCTGCCTCTCACGACCCCGGGGCCGGTGACCTCAGGGCTGCGTTTGGCCCTGCTGATTGTCTGCAAGCTGAACCTCATTTCCGTCGTTATGGTACGCATGATTGTGCCTTTGGGAGTGGGAAGGCTCGATAACGTGCTGGCCGATTTTCGTATTCCTGAAAAAATGCGCGTTTTGCTGCTGCTCACGGCGCGCTACACGCTTTTGCTGATGGCGCGCGCAGCCGTCATGACGCGGGCGCTGCGCCTGCGAGCGCCTGACTTGAGAGGCGGACGGCTGTACTCGGCGTTCGCGTGCATGTTAGGGACAACCCTGATCCACAGCTCCGACAGAGCGGAGCGCTCTATGCTCGCAATGCGCTGCCGGGGCGGCATGGCCGGGTTCTCTCAGCGCCGCCCCATGACCTGGCGTTTGCGCGACACGCTGCTCTGCGTTTTTTTCGCGGTGAACGCCGTTCTGATCGCCGCTATTTCCCTTTCGTTCATACGATGACCCCGCCGCTTCTCGAAGCCAAAAATTTGTTTTACGCCTACCCTGACGGAAGCCCGGCCTTAAACGGGGCAAACCTCTCCCTGCATGAGGGAGAAAAACTGGCCCTTGTAGGCGCGAACGGCTCGGGGAAATCGACCCTGCTGGCGCATTTGGCCGGATGTTTCGCCGCCAGGGAAGGGGAGATCGCGCTTTTCGGAGAAACGGTCGGCCGTAGCCTGGAGCGCCTTCGGAAGGCTGTGGGGCTGATCTTTCAAGAACCCGACGACCAGCTTTTCATGCCTGTCGTGCTGGAGGACGTGGCCTTTGGGCTTGTTTCGCGCGGCGTGAACGTCGCGGAGGCGCACGAACGCGCCGCAAAAACGCTTGGAGAACTCTCCGCCGCCCATCTGGCGAATCGCCAGCCCCACCGCCTCTCGGGGGGCGAGAAGCGGCTGGCCGCGTTGGCGGGGATTTTGGCGATGGAGCCGGAAATCGTCGTTTTGGACGAGCCCTCCGCCGCTCTGGACCCGAGGGCGAGGAGGCGCGTGATAGGTATACTGCATGCGCTGGACCGGCCGATTATCCTGGCGACGCACGACCTGGACATGGCGCTCGACGTCTGCTCCCGCGCGCTGGTCATGAACGAAGGGCAAATCGCGGCGGAGGGAGAACCCTCCGCGCTTTTCAAAAACGAATCCCTTTTATCCGCAAACGGGCTGGAGCTGCCTTTGAAATACAGCCGCTAAGAGGCCCGGCGGTCCTCCGCTCATTTCAATCCACTACTCTTTGTATTACCGTTATCTCGTTTGCGTCGATCCTGACCCTGGCGCCTATGGGAATGGTAAGCGGGTTTTTGCCGTGTCCGGCGCGGACGTTGTATAAAATAGGCACGGTTACATCCTTCAGCACCTCAAAGATGACCTTGAGCGATATTTCAGGGTCGCTGTACTCTTTGTCCGGCAAAATGTCGCCTATCACGAAAGCGGCGGCCTCGTCCAGCTTGCCCGCCAGTTTAAGCTGCCACATATATCGGTGGAGCCGGTACGGAGCCTCGTCCAATTCCTCGATGAACAGGATTTTGTCTTTGAGGTCTATCTCATATTCCGTGCCCATCAAAGAATTTATCAGCGTCATATTGCCTCCCACAATGACTCCTTCCGCCGTTCCCTCGTTTCCCGCGGAAAACACGGAAAACGCCGTGCCGTTTATATTGTTAAGAGGGAAACCGTCTTTCGGCTCCGTCAACATGTCAAACAGCAGGTCAAAAGACTCTTGCTGTCCGTAATTGGGCGACAGCATGGGGCCATGAAACGTAACGAGTCCCGTTTTCTGAAAGACAGCCGCCTGCAGCGCGGTAATATCGCTGTAGCCGACGATTATCGGTTTATTTTGCCTGAGCGCCTCGTAGTCTATATCCCGCAGAAGGTGCATAGAGCCATACCCGCCGCGCAGGCAAAAAATCGCCTTAATGTCAGAATCCCGCGCGAGCGCGTTAAAAGCGTCGGCGCGCGCCTGTTCGCTTCCGTCCCCGATTCCGTATTCGGTGTCAGCGTCGATATTGTCGGCTACAACGACCTCGAACCCTTTTTCCGTCAAAAAATCAACGGCGAGCTGAAGCCTTTGAGGCCGCGCCCTGCCGGCAGGCGCGGCAATTCCCACCTTGTCGCCTGTTTTAAGCGCCGACGGGACGACTGCGTCAATGTCTGCGTCCGGCGCCGCGTTATCGTTATATACCGCATAGTAGTACCAACCTACGGCGAAAAGATTTGACAAAAAGACGGCGCATAACGTCAGGAAAAGAATAACATTCCGCAGCGCTCCTGTTTTCATAGCCGAACCTCCATATGTTTTCTGTTAACAATTTTATCAAACCCCGCCGCCGCTCCCGTCTATAAAGTCCATAAATGGGGTAACTTTCAGTTACCTCATACCATCCGAAATTTTTAATATAATACATTGCAGACAAAAAAACAGAGGAGGTCTTGTAATGTTTTTGCGAAAAGATCGTCGTTTTACCGTACTGATGCTGGCAGTCCTCTCGCTCGTTTCATTTTTGCCGGCGGGCTTTTTGAAAGCGCATACCGCGTATGCCGCGCAGGAGGCGCCGGCTTTGCCCGACGGTTTTGCCTACGTGACGGACGTTATGCCGGACGCAATTTTGGAAATACGGTATTACAGTACCTATAATTTTCTCGGCGTGCGCGTTGACGACTACATGTCCCCGGTCGCCATACTGAGCGTCCGGGCCGCCGACGCCCTGAAGCAAGCCGGCGACAGCTTACGGGAGCAGGGGTATGCCGTAAAAATCTTTGACGCTTACAGGCCCCAGGGCGCGGTCGATCACTTTATGCGCTGGGCGAAAGACGAGAGCGACGTTTTGACAAAGGAATACTTCTATCCCGACGTCGAAAAAAGCCGGTTGATTCCCGACGGCTATATTGCGGAGCGCTCCGGCCATTCCAGGGGCAGCACGGTCGACCTGACAATCGTGGACATGCGGACGGGCAAAGAAGTGGACATGGGTTCGCCTTTTGATTTTTTCGGGCTTGAGTCACACCACGGAACGAACCTTATTACAGACGAGCAGGCAAGCAACAGGCTTATTCTGAAAAACGCGATGGAAAAGGCGGGATTCAGACCGTACGACGAGGAATGGTGGCATTATACCCTGATTGACGAGCCGTTCCCCGACACGTATTTTAAGTTTCAGGTGAAATGATCAAAAAAATTTTATCTGCGCTGCTCGCTGTGTCATGTGCCGCGTGCGCCGTTTTGTTATTTACCGGCAGCGCCGCGAGGACCGGCAAACCAGGTAAGGATTATTCCGGCTTACGCTCGATAGCGGTGACTTATGTCACGTCTCCCCTCAACGTCCCTTCTATTGTCGAGCGTGAGCGCGGTTTTTTCGCCGAGGCGTTTTCCCCGTTCGGCCTGGATGTCGAGTATTTTAATCTGACCACCGGACCGGAGCAGACCCAGGCTTTGGCTGCGGGCAGTATTCAATTTTTACACGCGGTGGGCGCGGCGTCAGTCATTTTATCCGCCGCCAATGGAGCGGATATCCGAATTGTAAGCGCGTACAGCCGATCCCCCGCCGCGTTTCGCCTGTTCACAGCGGATGAAAGCATAAAGTCCGCCGCCGGTCTTGCGGGCAAAAAAGTCGCCGGACCCAAGGGTACTATTTTGCATCAAATGCTGCTGGCCTACCTTAATACGGCGGGGCTTACGGAAGATGACGTCAACTTTCTGCACATGGATATCCTTTTATCTCAAGCGGCGCTGGCCGCGGGGCATGTGGACGCCGCGCTTTTGGCGGGGCCTGTTGCTTACGGCGCCGAACAGGCGGGGTACTTTGTCATTGCCACAGGCGAGGGGCTGATAGACGCAACCATTGTCAACGCCGTCACAGGGCGTTTTTACGAGCGGCATCCCGAACTGGCGGAGGCGTTTCTCCAGGCGCAGCGCGCCACATTGGCCTGGATGACGCGCAACAATGATGAAGCGCTGGAGATTTCAGCGAGGGAAACGGGGCTGGATATAAGCGCCGTTACGGAGATGTTCCCCATGTATGACTTCAGGGCCGAGATTTCAGAGTCCGACATCGAGGCTTTGAAGCGCACCCAAGATTTCATGCTGGAAAACGGCATGATCGAAAATCCCGTGGACATCCGCAGCCTGCTGTATTAAGCTTTTGAGCGCAGAAAGTTGGCTTCCAGGTCCTGACGCGAAATATATAAATGCCGCTCGTCGTCGAGCAGGGAATCGAAGCCAAATTTCTTATAAAAAGCGCAAGCCTTGCTATCCTTAGCGTCAACCGTCATGAATGCCCAAGCGGAAACATTAAGTACGCTTCTGATGGCGGCGTCTGCCAGTAATTGAGCGCCTACGCCATATCCTTGTGCCGTGACGTCAACAGCCAGACGCCCTAAACGAATAGCCGGAACTGCCGCATATTTAGGCAGTTTTTTACGCAAAGCAGATGGAACGTCGTCAAGGTTTACGCTTGTATTGGCCAATGTGTAATAACCTATGATTTTGCTCGTGGCGCTTTCTACGGCCACAAACAGGATGGCATAATATTTGCGAACATCTTGCCCGGCCTGCCGAAGAAGATATTGGTTCAATTCGGCTATACCGCAGTCAAACCCGTCTTTGACGTACGAATTCTCATAAGAAACTATAACGTAGTCCATTTAGGTTTCCGTCATGTTTTCGAGGCGTTTCTGCATTGCCTTCCACATGGCTTCGTTTACTCTGGGAGGTCTTGAAAGCATTTCGGCTAATTGAACCTTGTCTCGTTGAGAAAGCTCAATATGTTCGTTTTCCAAAAATGTTTCCGCCGTTTCCTTGTTGGCGGCCACGATTAAAAAGTCCGTCAGGGTTTGTCCGCGCATAAATGCGGCGTCCTGCCATCGGCGCTTAATTTCTTCGGGAACGCGGGCGCGGATATTGGCGCTTCTAAGTTCATTTTGTAAAACAACGTTTGGCATTGTCTTCACCTCCATAAATAATGTATCCCGCATGGACACACAAGTCAAGAGGGTCTTAAGCGTAGTAATCAGTGCGTGGGAGCAAAAAAGCAGGCGATTTTACGCCTGCCTGAGTTTTTCCTCCAATTCGCTAAACGGCGCTATGCACCGTTCTAAAATACCCTCCATATGGCTGATGGCCACGCCGTAATTTGTCATGGGGACGCCCGCTTCCTCGGCGGCGCGGCAGCGGTAAAGCATTTCGCGGTTGTTAAGCATACACCCGCCGCAGTGAATAATCATTTTGAAGTTTGATAAATCATGCGGGAAGCCGCCGCCGGAGGAAAATTCATACACAGGCTTCGCGCCGGTATGGCTGATATGCTTCTCGATCCATCTTGGTATTTTCACGGTTCCGATGTCGTCGCACTGCTTATGGTGCGTGCAGCCTTCGGAGATAAGGATTTTATCGCCGTCTTTGATGGCGTCAAGCGCTTTTACACCGCGCACGGCTTGTTCAAACGAGCCTTTACAGCGCGCCATTAAAATGGAAAAAGAAGTCAGCCGCACGCCGCCCGGCGTTTCTTTTGCAACCTGCCCGAACGCCTGGCTGTCGGTGATAACCAGCGAGGGAGGATTATTGAGTTTTTTCAACGTATCAGCCAGTCCCGCCGGCTGTGTGACAACAGAAACAGCGCCGGTATCCAGAACGTCCCGTATAACCTGCTGCTGCGGAAGAATCAATCTGCCTTTTGGGGCCGCGCTGTCAATCGGCACAACGAGCACAACCACGTCACCCGGACTTAGCAGGCCGGCGGTCAGCCGCCGCGTTTCCGCTTCCGGCCCGCTGAGTTGAGCTATCTTTTCCTTTAACGCGCCGATATTTTCGCCCGTTACCGCGCTGACAAAAAACCCTTCCGACGAGGCGCGCCCTGCCGGGGCAAACCCCGCCAGGTCAGATTTGTTGTAGACAACTAAATATTTTACGCCCATTTCCTCAAAGGTCTTTATAAGTTCCGCGTCTTCATCCGCAAGCCCTTCCAAGGTGTCTACCACCAGAAGCGCGATATTTGTTTTGCGCAGTACGTCTTTGGTTTTCTCTGTCCGCAGCTCTCCAAGCTCGCCGTAATCGTCAATTCCGGGCGTGTCGATCAGCACGACAGGCCCGATGGGTAAAAGTTCCATAGCCTTGAATACCGGATCGGTGGTCGTGCCCTTAACCGGAGAAACAACCGCGGCGGCTTGTCCGGTGATTGCGTTTAACAGGCTTGATTTCCCCGCGTTGCGTTTTCCAAAAATTCCGATGTGCAGCCTTTCGCCGCGCGGAGTATCGTTAAGCGAACTCATGGCTGATATAATCGCCCCTCGAAACGGCAATCTCGTAGCCAATGCTTTTCAGACGGTTTTGTATGCAAAACCGGCATTCGGCGGAACTCTCGTCCGTGCAGATTTTATTGTCGTATAAAAGATATTTTTTACGCGCCTCAGCCGGGGAAAGGTTGGGCATGACCACATTTGCCCCCGCCTGCACCCCCAGCTCGCGCCCTGCGCCGTCAATCGTCCCAAGCGCCGTGGTGGCGGGAATCAATAAATTAGGGCTCATCAAACGCAGGATCGCCAGGATATTCAGCGTCAGGCGCAAACTCCCCGGTTTTTCACAGGCGAAAGGGGTGGACGAATGTGGTATAAATGGCCCGACCCCCACCATTGCGGGTTTTAACTCCTCGATGAACAGCAAATCCTCCACAATATGGTCAAGCGTCTGGCCGGGGGAGCCGACCATAAACCCGCAGCCCACCTGATACCCGATTTTCTTCAAATCCCACAGACATTTTTTGCGGTTTACGAGAGACATTTCAGGCGGATGAAGCGCGCTGTAATGCGCGTCATCCGCCGTTTCATGCCTGAGCAGATACCTGTCCGCCCCCGCGTCAAACAAGCGCCGGCAGCTTTCATAGCTACGCTCGCCCATGGAAAGCGAAATGGCGCAGTCAGGATACGCCGTTCTGATTTCCCGCACTATCCCGGCCAGAACGTCGTCGGTGAAATAGTCGTCCTCGCCGCCCTGTAAAACGAAAGTGCGGAAGTCCAAATCATACCCGGCCTTGCAGCACGCCAGGATTTGCTCCCCGGTCAGCCTGTACCGTTCGGCGTTTGTGTTGTCGCGCCGCAATCCGCAGTAATAGCAATTGTTTTTACAGTAACTTGTAATTTCTATCAGCCCGCGCATGAAAATACGGCTGCCGTAGACCTGCCGCCGCGCCTCCCGCGCCCGCTCATACAAATACGGGCTGTCGCAGGCCAAAAGCGTTTTAAATTCATCCCGCGAAAGGGTATGGCGCTCAGTTAATTTGTCTATCAAGTCTCTCATTTTGAAACGCCGTTTTTGTGCCCGCCCGCGATTTACCTCAGTTCTATCTCAGTTTTTCCAGCAGCCAGACAATGTTTTCACCTAACCGCTTCATTGTATTCACGCCTTCTTCGTCGTTTTGATATTCGCCACTGTCCCGCGACAGGCTCATATTCCAATAGCTGCTGCCGGGCACGATCATGTCGTTGATCAGGAAAAAGTGATTGATGGAATCCAGAACATGAATACTGCCCGCCCGGCGTACGGCGCTGACTCCGGCGCCGATTTTGCGTGAGAAGCGCATACCGTCGTGGCGGGAGACAAAACCCGTGCGGTCGATAACCGCCTTCAGCTCCGGGGTCAGGTCGGCAAAATAGGTAGGCGAACCCAACAGAATCGCATCGGCCTCCGCCGTCTTGGGGTATAACTCGTTCATCCAGTCATCAATGGCGCATCGGCCGACGTGGCTGCCGCAGTCGCCGCAGGCGGTACAGCCGTGCACGGCCCTGCCGCCTGCCTGATACAGTTCGGTTCGATGTCCGGCTCCGGCGCAGACATCCAGTACCGTTTGCAGCATACGCGCTGTGTTGCCTTCCTCTCGCGGACTGCCGTTTACGGCTAAAATTATGCCCATTCAGAATAGTACCTCCTTCGGTTCATCGCCAGGATAACAGGATAACAGGTTATAAGGCTCCCTGGTCGATGTCTTTTTGCGTATAAACATTACGTTTCCAATCATATACATGTTTTTTTAACGCCGCAAAACTCTGCTCGCTCATGCTGTGCTCCATTCTGCAAGCGTCATGCGCGGCAGTTTTCCCGTCTACCCCTAAAAATATAAGCCAATCGGATAACAGCGTATGCCGCTCGTACACAGACTCCGCTATTTTGCGCCCGCTGTCAGTCAGCGTAATATAACCGCTGGAATCCATATCAATGTATCCCTTATTTCGCAAATTTTTCATGGCTATGCTTACGCTAGGCTTGCTGAAACCAATCTCGTTAACGATGTCAATCGAGCGCACTGGATTACCGTTCCGGCTCAATACTAAAATTGTTTCCAGATAATTTTCGACTGATTCGTGTGTTTTCAAACCGCTGCCTCCCGCGTAAGTTCTCACGTGATACCATCCATGCGGAAGTATAACATGAATATCTCCGGGCAAACCCGCAAGAAGCGTAAGGTTCACGAATCTATTGACAGGGGGATTAGTCTATGCTAACTTCTAGTTAGATATACCTAACAACAGACGGGGGAAATAAAAATGACTTTGCGGGATTTGGCTATCGGACAGAGCGGCCGCGTTTTGGCTGTCGGCGGCGAAAAGGTATTGAGGCGGCGGTTCCTGGAAATGGGTATCACGCCCCGCACCGTTGTTACCGTAAAAAAAGCCGCTCCGATGGGCGACCCTATAGAATTGCTGATCCGGGGGTATGTTTTGACGCTGCGCCTGGAGGATGCGGAAAAAATAACGGTCGAGGAGGAGGCCGTATGATATTCGCTCTCGTTGGAAACCAAAACAGCGGCAAGAGCACGCTGTTCAATCAGCTTACAGGCTCCAGCCAGCGCGTTGGAAATTTCCCCGGCGTGACGGTCGAGCAAAAAACGGGTTCAGTTACAGGGCATAAAGATATTACTATGGTCGATCTGCCCGGTATTTACTCGCTGTCCCCTTATGCCGGCGATGAAATAATAACCCGCGATTTCCTGCTGAAAGAAAAACCGGACGGGATTATCAACATAGTGGACGCGACCAATATAGAGCGCAATTTATATCTGACCCTGCAGCTTATAGAATTGCAAATCCCCATGGTTCTCGCGCTTAACATGATGGATGAGGTTCAAGCCAACAACGGAAGCATCGCTATACTGCAAATGCGGGAACTTCTCGGCATACCGGTCGTGCCCGTGTCCGCGGCAAAAAACCAGGGGCTGTCCGAACTTATGGAGCAGGCCGTCGACACCGCGCGAAACCGCAGGAAGCCGGAGCGCATAGATTTTTGTCCCGGCGGTTCGGAGCCTGACGGCGCTGTACATAGGGTCATTCACGCGATTTCTTATCTGATTGAGGACCACGCGGGCAGGCAGGGCGTTCCAGCGCGTTTCGCCGCCGCGAAACTGGTGGAAGGCGATGTCCCCATGCTTGAAAGTTTGCGGCTTTCTCAAAATGAGGCTGATACCATCGAACATGCCGTAAAAGAAATGGAAACGGAACTGGATACCGACAGGGAAGCGGCTATGGCCGATATGCGGTATAACTTTATCGAGGACGTCTGCGAAAAATGCGTCGCAAAAGTGAAAGAAAGCCGCGCGTACCGGCGCAGCGTACATATTGATTCCCTGTTGACCCACAAAATATTGGCTTTCCCCGCTTTTTTAGGAATCATGCTTGCGGTTTTCTGGCTCACGTTCGGCGTTATCGGAGTGCCCCTCAGCGAGCTTTTTGAGTGGGGAATAGAAAAACTGGGCGAAGGGGTCGAGGTAACTTTAGAAGCGTACGGGCTCAACCCCGTTCTCCAGTCGCTGATTAACGACGGCATATTCGCAGGCGTGGGAGCGGTTCTCAGCTTTGTGCCTGTCATTGTAACGCTGTTTTTCTTTTTGTCCATATTGGAGGACAGCGGTTATATGGCAAGGGTGGCGTTTATTATGGACAAACCGCTTCGTAAAATCGGGCTGTCCGGGCGCAGTTTCGTTCCCATGCTGATGGGCTTCGGCTGCACGGTTCCCGCGGTTATGGCCACGCGAACTTTGGCAAGCGAGCGCGATAAAAAAATGACGATCTTCCTTACCCCCTTTATGAGCTGCAGCGCGAAAATACCGATATATGCTCTTTTTACCGCCGCGTTTTTTCCAGGGTATCAGGCGCTGGTAATTACCGGTCTCTATCTGATCGGCATTTTGCTGGGCGTCTTTTCCGGGTTTATTATGAAAAAAACGGTATACAAGGGCGCGCCTGTTCCGTTTGTGATGGAACTGCCGAATTACCGCTTCCCATCCATGAAAAACGTGCTGCTGCTTTTATGGGAGAGAACCAACGATTTCGTCCAAAGGGCGTTTACGGTTATCTTTCTCGCGACCATTGTGATTTGGTTTTTACAGTCCTTCGACATACGCTTGAACCACGTTGCCGACAGCGCGGACAGTATGCTTGCCGTGGCGGGGCGGTTTTTAAGCGCGGTATTCGCTCCCATCGGCTTTTCGGACTGGCGGGTAGCGACGGGGCTTATAACGGGATTCATGGCAAAGGAAGCCGTTATAAGCACGCTGGCCGTGCTGACCGGCGCAAGCGCGGCGGAGCTTGGCGATACGCTGCGCACGTTATTCTCACCGCTTACCGCGTTCAGCTTCCTGGTGTTCACGCTGCTGTACACGCCTTGCGTGGCGGCGGTCGCCATTGTAAAACGCGAGCTTGGCAGTTTTAAGGGGACGTTTTTTATCATAGCGTACCAGACGGGTTTTGCGTGGCTGGCCGCGTTTGCCATATATCAAACAGGCCGGCTGCTGGGGTGAGGGCATGAATGTTTTTGGCTTTTTTGACTTCGTCGTTTTGGGCGTCCTTGTCATAACCGTTATATGCGCCATTGTATGGGCATGCCGCGGAAAAAAACAACGCGGATGCGACGGCTGCCCATACCGCGGGAATTGCGCCGATAGAACGCGTTGATTTGAACGCGTTCTATCGGCCGGAAATTATTAAAAATTTCTTATCTGCCCAGCCTCAGCTTCCATATTTCGTTGTAAATCATGGGGATGACGTAAAGGGCCAGGACGCACCCTCCCATCAGGCCCCCCGTCGTTACGATGGCCATGGGGGACTTTAGCTGCGAGCCAGCGCCGCCGGAGTACATCATTGGTATGAGAGCTATGAACGTTGTCAGGGTCGTCATGAAAATCGGGCGGAAACGGGTATGGCAGCTCTCTATTATGGCGCGCCTGTAGTGGACGCCCTGACGGCGGAGCATCTCGGCGTAATCCACGATGACTATCGCGTTGTTTACCGTCAGCCCGCTCATCATGACCAAACCCAAAAGGGCGAAAACCGTGAAATTGCTGTTCGTGGCAAGCATCATAGGAACGACGCCCACCCCCGCCAGAGGCAGCGTAATCATGACTATCAGCGCGAACGTCCAGGACTCCAGCAGCCCCGCGATGATCAGGAATATTATCGCTATGCCCAGGCCCAGCACGGCAAACATGTTCGCGTAGTTCTCGTTGATGTTGCGGATGTCTCCGCCGTAGCTCAGGCGGTAGCCCGAAGGCAGCTCAATTTCGGCGAGCCTCGGCTGCAAATCTCTCATTATCTCGCCAACCGAGATTCCCCGGCCCGTGTTGGCGTCCACCGTGACCCTGCGCTGCCTGTCCTCCCGGAAGATCGTGGTGGGGCCCGTTCCCGGGCGTACGTCCATCAGGTCGTAAAGCGGCATAAAGCCCACAGGGGTGCGCACCGGAGCGCCGGCCATCTTATGGGCGCTGCCGGTCCAACTGCGCGGCAGTCTCACCAAAATGTCGTATTCTTTTCCGTCCTCGCGGTATTTTCCCGCGTTGTATCCCGTCAGGTAACCGTTGACCTCCGTCGCCACGTCGCCGAAGGAAAGCCCCAGCCTCCCCAGCCTGTAATAGTTCGGGTAGAAGCGTATTTCCTCCCGCCCCATCCTCCAGTCGGACTGAACGTCCATAAGCCCGGCGGTGTTCCGCATCTCCGTCAAAACCGCCTCGGATATGCGGCTCAGCTCGTCTATGTCCGGCCCGATGATGGAAACCGATATGGGCTTCCCCCAGCCTCCCAGCCCCATGCCCATGCTGCCGGCCGAGGCAATGGAAATGTCCGCGTCCGGCAGGGGAGCGAAATGCCTGCGCCACTCCGCCGCGATTTCAAAAACGGAAGGGCGGGTCTTCGCGTCCGTCAGAAAAACGAAAACCGAGCCGGCGTTCGTCGCGCTCTGACGCCCGCCTCCCACCCTCGCGCGGTAAAAACGGACGTAGTCGAACTGGGAGATGTACTCCTCGATACTGCTCAGAACAGCGCTTGTGTTTTGCAGGGAGGCGGCGCTCGAAAGCTCTATGTCGATGTTGATGCGCCCCTCGTCTTCGCGCGGCATAAAGTTGAAGCCGATGTAGCCCAGCCCCCGGTAAGCGCCGAAGCAGAGCGCGGCCACCAGCAGAGAAACCAGAATGGGATGACGCATGGCGGTCTTGTTCAAGGAGACGTGCATACGTTTGAGTTCCTCGAAGGCTACCTGCCACCAGCCTGTGACGACGCGGGTCAGCGGCGGCAGGGGAGCTCCCGGCTTGCCGCCAAGGTGAGCCGCTATCATCGGCGTCAGGGAGAACGCGGAGTAGAGCGAAACCAGCGTGGTGATGACGACGGTCAGGGCAAACTGGGCGAACATCTGCCCCAGCGTGCCGCCCATGAACGCGATGGGGATGAAAACGCCCAGGTTCGTGGCAACGTTGGCCAGGAGCGCCACCGCTATTTCCGCCGCCCCGCGCTCGGCGGACTCCAGAGCGTCGTAACCCATCTCCCGGTAGCGATAGATGTTCTCCAGTACCAGAATGGCGTTGGCCACCAGCACCCCGACAGATATCGCCAGGCCGAGGGTGCTCATCATGTTGAGCGTGAAACCGTAAAGGAACTGGACGATGAAAGTGGCTATCAGCGAGGTGGGAAGCGTCAGAACCGCGGCCAGCATGGCCCCGAAGCGCTGCAGACAGAAGTATAGCGCCACGGAGGTGAGAAGCACCGCCAGCAGCATGTCCGATATGACGTTTTTGATGGATTCATCTACATAGACGCTGTTGTCGAAAATTACGTTGACACTCATTCCCTCGGGCAGGGAGGGTTGAATCAGCTCAAGTTCCCGGTAGACGCGCTCCGCCAAAGCCACCACGTTGGTGTTGGGGCGGGCCACCAGGTCTATTGTCACGGCGGGGCTGCCGTTGAAGCGCGACAGGCTGCGCTCCTCCTCCACGGTATCCCTTATCTCGGCCAGGTCGCCCAGCATAATGCCGGAGCCGTTCGCCAGCGACATGGAAATATTTCCCAGCTCGGCGGGGTTTTGGGCCTCCCCCGTAAAGCGCAGGGATATTTCTTTGGCCCCGGCGGCGATCTGCCCGGCGGGCTCGTTGCGGTTTGACTTCTTTATCGTCTCGGCCACGCGCGTTATGCTGAGGTCGTGCATCTTGAGGGCAAGGGGGTCAACCTCCACGTGAATCTGGCGGGTGAGTCCGCCGATGACCTCCGCCGTCGCCATGCCAAAAAGCTGAGTCAGGCGCTTGGATATCTGTTCCTCCGCGATGTCGCGCACCTGCGAGGCCGGAAGGTCGGACACCACTACCAGCGTCATGAACGGACGCGCGTTGATGTCGAATTTGACCACGGAGGGATCCCTCACTCCGTCCGGCAGGGTAAGGGCGCGCACCTGCGTGGCGATGTCCATGGCGGCCTGGGCGTTGTCCACTTCGTCTTCCAGTTCCACGATGACCACCCCGCTGCCGCTGCGCGCGGTGCCGCGGATGGACTTCACCCCCTCCACCCGGGCGATGGCGTTCTCGAAGGGGATTACAAGGGCGGATTCCGTCTCGGCGGGGCCGGCGCCGTCATAGTTGGCGCGCACCATCACGACGGGAGTGTCCATTCTGGGCAGCAGCGCCACCCCCATTTTCGTGAACGAATACCCCCCCAAAAGAATCAATACAAGCGTTATAACGGTCGTCAGCACCGGCCGCCTGACCGAACTCCTTATCAGCCACATGTTATCGGCCGCGCCTGCTCAGATTTCCTGGGGCCAGATTCTGGCGCCGTCGTACATACGATCCGCTCCCTTGAGCACGATGACCTCGCCGTTTTCCAGCCCGCCGAGGATACGAGTGCGCCCCTGGTCGTTCGTGCGCCCTTTCATGACCACCCGCTCCACCGCCACGTCCCCCGAGCAAACGTAGACCTTTGCCGTGTCCGAGGTTTCGCGTACGCTTTCGTACGGAACCATGACGGCGTTATCCGCGTGTTCTATGCGTATCCGCGCCTCCACGGACGCGCCTATGTGGAGCCGCGTGCTCTGCACGTCCAGCACCACTTTATAAAGCCCGGTCACGGAGTCGGCCATCGGATCCACCCGCTTTACCAGGGCCTCCTCCCACGCGCCGCCGTTCAAAAAACTCGCTTTCTCGCCGGCGTTGACCATAAAGACATATCGCGGGGAAAGCTCTATGACAATCTCGAAAAGTTTCGGGTCGCCTATGACGAACAGGGGCCTTCCGGCGCTGGCCAGTAGCCCGAGTTCGGCGTTGCGCTGCATGACCACGCCGTCGATGGGGGAGACCACCTTGTGCCGGGACAGCTCGGTCTGAAGCTGCTGGAGCAAAGCTCCGGCGTCCCTGTACTGCGAGTAGGCGCTTTCCACTTCCTGTTTGCTGGAACCGCCGGCTTTTTCCAGTTCCTTAGTGCGCTCATACCTCATGGAAATTTCCCTGTAGCGGGCGTTTGCGGCCTGAACCCTCTCAGCGGCCCTGCGGGAGTCCAGCGAGGCCAGCAGTTGCCCCTTCTTCACGACGTCGCCTACCTCCGCCGCGAAGGACGTGACGTACTCCGCCTGGTAGGCGTAGACCTCTGACAGCCCGGAGGTGCGAACCGTTCCATAAAGCGGCAGCCAGAACTCCCACGGGGCCGAGACGACGTTCCACGTCGTCACCGGCATACCGTTGCGCTCGCGAATAGCCGATATGCTCACGGCCTGAGCCGGCCTGGGCCGGTTGAATATGCGCCACCCGACCAGGCCGGAGGCCCCGATCAGCAAAAGAACGACGATAAATCTCGTCAGGTTCGACCTCTTCTTCATTTCTTTCATTACACACGCACCTCGCATCACTGTCTGAAAAACTCTATAAAGTCACGAAGACATATTAACCGGACATTCTAAACTCCGCCACGGTAAAAGTTAAACTGGAGTTAAAAAGTATTGGTGACTCTGTTCATAGTGTAATGGGGCGGGGGATACCATTAGGCAATTCAATTTGGAAATCAACCTGCGAGGAGACGGAGTTCAAATATGCCCGAAAGAATGTTACTTATCCTGTACTGGCTCATTTATTGAGCGCCTTGTAAATATCCTGAAACGCGAGGCAGAGTTGCCGTCAAAGAGCCGTTGTGCAAGCATGAGGGCAGCCAGCTAATGACCGCCCTCATGTTCGCTATAAATTTCCCGCTCCTTCTTTAGTTATTTACGGCGTCTGATCCTGATGAGCAGCGGCATTGCCAGCGCAATAAAAGCCATCGCCCCCGCTCCCCAGGCTGAGCATCCGCCACCGCTGCTACCGCCGCCGGGGCTGGGGCTGGGGCTGGGACCGCCGCCACCTCCGCCGCCGGGGTCGCCGCCTTCAGTTCCCCAGAATAATTTTCCGTTTACGTACACCAACGTCCTGTTCCCGCTGATGTTCGGAGCGATGTTGAACGCATGCTTATCGTCAGAGGCGAACAATTTCGTCGTGCCGTTCGTAATGGCGATGATGTTGTACACAGTTCCCGCTTCCAGCGCAAAACCGCTGCCCGCTGCCGTCGCGTTCACATTTCCCGTGGTTGAGATGGTGATGTTACTTCCGGCTTTGATCGCCGATCTTTCGGCGGATCTGACGGCCATGCCCGTACCTCCGGCAGACCCTACGGTCACGTTCGAGTTGCCGGTTATAGTCACGGAACCGGATGCAGAGTGTATCACCGGCGTATTAGCGGCCTGTGTCGAGGCGTTTACCGTACCGCCGTTAATCACGATGTCGCCTTTGGCGCTGATAGCCGGGCCGCTGACGGCGTTCAGGGTCAGCGTTCCGCCAGACGCGCTCGCTATCGTCAAACCGCCGCTTCCGGT
>WRKN01000022.1 GCA_009778055.1 Synergistaceae bacterium | reverse complement strand
TGGTCCATAACCGCATACGATGAGGATGGATTCCTGATTGATAACCCGCTGAACAAATATGCGATCAGGGATGAGGATGAGGAAAACTGGATCCATAATCCGGACGGATCGGTGGACTTTTATCTGCAAAGCGATTCTCCGGGCAAAGATTTGGAGCCTAACTGGCTGCCGGTTCCTGAAGGGATTTTCCTGTTGACTATGAGGATATATTTGCCGGAACTTTCCGTCCTGGATTTCTCCTGGAAACCGCCGTACGTAGTTAAGATAAACGACGGCGGCGGCAGCGGCGGATGCGCCGCGACAGAGGCGTTCGCGCTTCCGGCATTGCTGCTCTGGGCCGCAGCGGCGATTCGCGGGAGAAAGAGACAGACACAGGACTTCCCGACAGACAACCGCCCCCGCTTCGACGGCTAAAGACAAAGGGGAAAACATTTTGAGCGCAGAAGATGCAGAAGATAAAGGCGCTGCCAAAAGTATCATCTCGGTCAGGGGGCTTCGCAAGTCGTTCGGCGACGCTGCGGTTCTCAGGGGTATAGACTTGGAGGTGGCGGAAGGCGAGGTCGTGTCGGTGATAGGCCCAAGCGGTTCGGGCAAGAGCACGCTGGCCAGGTGCCTGTGCAGACTGGAGCGTATTGACGGCGGTTCGGCGTCGGTATGTGGCGCGGACGTTCAGGGCCGCCACAAAAACAGCGACATCGCGCGCCTTGTGGGAATGATCTTTCAGAACTACAACCTCTACCCCCACATGTCTGTGCTGCAAAACATCACCCTGTCGCCGGTTCGGGTGCTGAAAATGGCTCCGCGCGAGGCGGAGGAACTGGCGGCGGATCTGCTGGAGAAAGTTGGTCTGTCGGACAAAATACGCGCCAGACCGCGTGAGCTTTCCGGCGGGCAGCGGCAGAGGGTTGCCATAGCCCGCGCGCTTGCCATGAACCCCAGGGTGATGATATTTGACGAGCCCACCAGCGCGCTTGACCCCGAACTGGTGGGGGAGGTGCTGGAGGTTATGGAGAAATTGGCCGGCTCGGGCATGACCATGCTGGTTATCACCCACGAAATGATGTTCGCGAAGGACGCGTCAGACAGAATTGTATTTATGGACGACGGCCTGATTGTGGAGGAGGGCGTCCCGTCTCAACTGCTCTTCAATCCGCGGCAGGCCAGGACGCGGCAGTTTTTACAGAGACTGTCCGGCGGAAAGCCGGGTTCCGGCCTGTCAGGAGTGAATACCGATGGAGCTTGATTTCTCGCTTGTCCTGCCGAGGATGGGCATGTTTATTTCCGGCGCGGCGGTGACGATTCTAGCGTCCGCCCTGTCGCTCCTGTTTGGCGCAGCTCTTGGGTTATTCGTCGGCGTTATGAGGGTTGTTCCATTCAAGCCGCTTCAAATGCTGGCCGGCGCTTATATATTCGTCATACGGGGCACGCCGCTTTTGATTCAACTGTTTTTTATCTACTTCGGCCTGCCCGCCGTCGGAATAAATTTGAGCGCAATGACTGCCGGTGTCATCGGCCTTTCTCTCAATTCCGCCGGTTACGTCGGCGAAATAATGCGCGGCGGCATAGAAGGGGTACCGGCGGGGCAGTGGGAAGCCGGCAAAGTGCTGGGGCTGTCTTATTTCGGTTCCATGCGCTTCATAATTCTTCCGCAGGCCGTCCGGGCCATGCTGCCGGCTTTGGGTAACGAGTTCGTCACGCTCATAAAGGAGTCGTCCCTGTTGTCCACCCTGGCCATACGGGAACTGACCATGGCGGGGCAGCAGGTGCGGAGCGCGACCTATGCGTCGTTCGAGACATTTATAATAGTGGGAGCGATCTACCTGACTCTGACTACCGTGACCGGCATATGCCTCAGGTATTTGGAGAAAAAATGGAGCGCGGCCTAAAAATATCCCGGAGGTGTTTAAAGTGTTAAAGAAATTTTCTGTAATTACGGCATCGGTTATTTTATTCGTTCTGTGCGCTTTTTTCACTTTTTTAACCGGCGAGGCGGCGGCGTCCGTGATGGACCGCGAGGTGGTGGTTGTCGGCACGGAAGGCACATATCCGCCTTTCGAGTTTTACGATGAGGATAACAACCTTACCGGATTCGACATTGAAATGGTCAAATCCATAGGGAAGAAGATCGGCAAGGAAATACAAATGGTGGACATGCCCTTTGACGGCCTCATTCCGGCTTTGCTGACCGGAAAAATCGACTTGATCGCGTCGGCGGTCACCGCCACGGAGGAGAGAAGGCAGAGAGTGAATTTTTCGGACGTATATCACGTTACGGACGCAACCATCGTCGTCAGGACGGGGGACGACACGATAAAGGGGTTTGCGGACCTGAGAGGTAAAACTATAGGAGTGCAGCTCGGTACGGTGGAAGATTTATACCTGACCAATCTTGACCTCCCGTGGATAAATGTCAAGCGCTACCAGAAAACCGACGACGCGGTGCGCGAGGTGCTTCTGGGCCGCAACGACGGGGTGTTCCTGGATACTGTGGTGGGTGCGAACTACGTTGACAGCGAAAAGTTCAAAGGTTTCCTGCAATTGGTGTTCAGGGAAGAGATACATGGCCCGGAAGAGGGTTTTTCGTTGGCTGTCAGGAAAGATGACCCCCGTCTTTTGGACGCGATCAACGGAGCCTTGAGGGAAATGGAAAGCAGCGGAGAGATGGACGCGTTAAGAAAGAAATATCGTATGTAGGGATATCAGGTATTAATAATAGGGGAGGAGGTGAATACTATGAAGCAATGCCCAACGTGTAACTCTGATTCGTATAGGGTCGAATCACGGTTTTGTCTGAAGTGCGGGACAGCCTTAAATGTCAATGACAATACGCCCGCGCAAAATATTTGTACAAACTGTGAGTGTGACTGGCATAAGACGAAATTTATCTATCCGGACGACGCGCGCTTTTGCGATGTTTGCGGCAGTTCGACAGTCTACGCAAACTGATTCAGGTCATGGGGTCGTACAGGCAGCCGCCCTCCGTATGCGGTCGCGTAGCGCAAGGCCTATGCCGCGCGGTTCCGGCCATTCCGCCACGATGCTCAGGCCCTTTGCCTCCAGTTGCCTGAAACCGGCAAAAACGCCCCTGGCGTAGCTTTCTTCGGACTCGAACAGGATAACGCGCGCGAATTTGGCGGGCGGCGGGCTGATGCCCATAAAACCGGACTTGGCCGGGTTTACGGAATCGTGAAGCGTTTCTCCCGCCGTCCACACGCGCACGGGCACAGCCGGGGAGTAGTGCTTGTAACGCGTTCCCGGCGAGCGCTTTTTGGAATCGTCATCGGGCAGCTCCAAAGGTTTCCCCAAAAAGGTTTCTAGCTTTTCAATATCCGTTCCTCCGGGGCGCAGCAACAGTGCTTTGCGCCCCGTCAGGTCTATTACTGTGGACTCCAGGCCGATGTCCACAGGCCCGGCGTCAAGCAGCAGATCGGATTTGTTTCCTAAATCGGCCGCCACGGCTTCCGCGTCGGTAGGGCTGGGGCGGCCGCTCCGGTTCGCGCTTGGGGCCGCAACCGGGCGCCCTGCCGCTCCGATAAGAGCCAGAGCCACGGGGTGATCCGGCACTCGCAGCGCCACCGTGGGAAGCCCGGCCGTAACCTCGGCGGGGACGCCGGGACGCGCCCGCAGCACAAGCGTAAGCGGCCCCGGCCAAAAGGCCGCCATGACCTCCGATGCGCGGGCGTCAACTTCGGCCAAATCCTCAGCGTTTTTTGCGTCCGCCAAATGTAAAATTAATGGGTTGTCGGCGGGGCGTCCCTTCGCCAGAAAAATTTTTCTCACCGCCTCCGGGTTCAGCCCGTCCGCTCCCAGGCCGTAAACCGTCTCGGTGGGAAAAGCCACCAGGCCGCCGTTTCTCAGGATCGAACCGGCCTCCAGCATAATTTCCGCGTCGGGGTTCCATCGGTCTACCTTCAGAATACGCGCCATCTATGTCTGCTCTTCGTTTGTTGGGCCGTCTTTGAAAGTCTCATGGAAGCGCTTGATGAAATCGGGATATTCCCCGGCCAGAATAGCCTCGCGCGCCCGTTCGGCCAGCCGTATGGCAAAACGCAGGTTGTGCTGGGTGCAGAGCCTGGCGGACAGTATCTCGCCGCACCGGTGCATGTGGCGCAGGTAGGCTCTCGTAAAATTGCGGCAGAGGCAGCAGTCGCACTCGGGATCGACCGGCGAGAAATCGCGTTCGTATTTCTTCCCACTTATGTTCATACGGCCGAACGAGGCGAAAATAGTTCCGTTGCGCCCGTTGCGGGTGGGCATGACGCAGTCGAACATATCCACTCCCCTGGCGATCCCTTCCACGATGTTCGGCGGATACCCGACGCCCATAAGGTAACGCGGTTTGTCCCGGGGCATTATCGGGTTCAGGACGTCCAGCACGCGGTACATGTCCTCGTGCGGTTCCCCCACCGAAAGCCCCCCTATGCCGTAACCCACGAAATCCATTTCAATAAGCTCCAACGCGGAACGCACCCGCAGGTCGTCAAAGGCGGAACCCTGTACTATGCCGAACAAAGCCTGATCCGGCCTGTTATGCGCGTCTTTAGACCGGCGCGCCCATAGAGTGGTGCGCTCCAGAGCTTGGGTTGCCTCATCGCGGGTGGTTGGATATTGGATGCACTGGTCAAAGCACATCGCTATGTCGCCGCCGAGGATTTGCTGCACCTCCATAGCCCATTCCGGCGACATCATGTGAGGCGAGCCGTCGATGTGCGAGCGGCACTTCACTCCATCATCCGTGATTTTGCCCAGCCTGGCCAGCGAAAAAACCTGAAACCCGCCGCTGTCCGTAAGGATAGGGCGATTCCAGCCCATGAAGCTGTGCAGACCGCCTGCCTCGGCCATAAGTTCCATGCCGGGGCGCAGGTAAAGGTGATAAGTGTTGCCCAGGATAATCTGCGCGCCGACCTCTTCCAGTTCGCGCGGCGACATTGCCTTTACCGTGGCGAGGGTCCCGACCGGCATGAAAACAGGGGTTTTTATTACTCCGTGCGGGGTGACGAACTCTCCGGCCCTGGCCCCGGTCTTGCCGCATACGGCTGAAAGTTTAAACTCGAACATAAAGAGGCTCCCACCCGAAAAGGCGCGCCGCGTTGGCGTCAACTATACGCGCCAGGTCGTCCAGGGGGAGGCCGCGCGCTTCCGCTATCGCTTCGTATACGAAACGGACGTAGGCGGGTTCGTTAAGTTTCCCTCTGTGGGGTTGGGGGGAGAGCCAGGGGGAGTCTGTCTCGCACAAAAGACGCCCCTCGGGTACGGCTGCCGCGACAGCCCTCAGCTCACCGCCCTTGGGCCAGGTAACGGGTCCCGCTATCGAAATATAGGCGTCCAGTTTTTTCATCGCGTCCATGTAGCGAAGCCCTCCCGCGTAGCAGTGAAACATCAGCGCCGGTTTTTCGGGCATACCGTCGAGAATGGCAAGGGCGTCGTCCATTGCCAGGGTGTCGCCCTCGGCGTTTCGGACGTGAAGCACCAGGGGTTTATTTACGTTTGCAGCCCATTCGACGTGCATCCGAAAAACGTCGCGCTGTACATTGCGTGACGAATGGTCGTAATAATAATCCAGCCCAGTCTCGCCGATGGCCACTACCTCTCGGGACTCGGCCAGCTTAAGCAGTTCGTCCGGCAAGCCTTCCGCAGCGGCTGCGGCATCGTGCGGATGAACCCCCACAGTGGCGTAAACTCCGCGGTCGCCGTACAGGGAGGCCAACTCCACGGCCTCCGCGCTGTGGGGCAAATCGCTGCCCACCGTGAGCATACGCCTCACGCCGGCGGCGGCGGCACGGCTCACCACGGACGAGGCGCTGGTCCTAAGCTGTCTGGAATTTATATGACAGTGCGCGTCTACAAAAAACATGTTGGTAATCGTTGCCTCCTCGTAAAAAACAGGCCCCTTCTCAAGGGCCTGTTTTTTTATCGGCTGAAGTAGCTGAAGTAAAAAAAGCGCGAAATTAACGCTTCGAGAACTGTCTCATACCCCTCGCGCCTTTTTGGCCGAACTTCTTGCGTTCGACCATTCGGGGGTCGCGGGTTAAAAGCCCTTCTTTTTTCAAGGCGGGCCGCAGATCCGGGTTCAATTTTATCAGGGCGCGGGCCATGCCCATTGTGACGGCTCCGGCCTGACCGGTCAATCCACCGCCGGACGCGCGGACAAAAACATCCACCTTACCTTCGAGGCTCGCGGCTTTCAAAGACCGCAGAACCTGAGCCTGCCATACGAGGCGCGGAAAATAATCCTCAACCGTCCTGTTGTTGATCCTTATCTCGCCGTTGCCCGAACGCACCCGTACCCTCGCAAGCGCGTTTTTACGTCTGCCTGTTCCCCAAAAATAGCTACTGTCTTGCATGGCTCTCTCCTTCTATAAATAATAAAATTAAAGCTCAAGCGCCACAGGCGACTGGGCGGCATGAGGATGGTTCGGCCCGGCGTAAACTTTCAGCTTCCGGCCATATTTGAGGCGCGTCTTCGGAAGCATACCCTTTACCACTCGCTCGAACAGGAACTCCGGCTTTTTCTGCAACATCACTTCCCACGGGATTGAGCGATAGCCGCCGCTATGCCCGGTGTGACGGTGAAAATGGGACTGCTCGCCCTTTTTGCCCGTCAGTTTGATTTTTTCCGCGTTCACGACGACCACGAAGTCGCCGGTGTCTACGTGCGGGGTAAACGTAGGTCTGTGTTTCCCGGTCAATATACGCGCTATACGCGCGGCAAGACGACCGACAGGCCTGTCTGTGGCGTCTACTATGTACCACTGCCTCTCGACTGTCTCAGGTCTAGCCAGGTAGGAACCGCTGCCTGCCATTTTGTTTCCTCCTAAATCAAGATAAAAACCAACAAGTTATTTTATCAGGTTTATCGCCGTTACGCTAGGATGAAGGTTAAAAAGACGGAAGTCAGCATAAAAAGCGCAAACAGTACGATAGTTAGCTTGGTCAAGCCCGTAAACCTCTGCCATTGCCCGGAGTCCGCCTGTGTGCCTCCGCCGAACGCACCGCCGAACCCGCCCTGTTTACGGCGCTGAAGCAGAACGATCACCATAACCATTATGCACAAAACAAAATGAATCAAGGATAAAAAAGTCTTCATAATTTGCAAAGCTCCTCCTATAATGTAAAGGCTCCTCATCTTTTTGAGAAAAACCGGAACTGAAAAGTTATTCTATCATACAATCAAACCTCGTGACGCTCGGACACGAGAAAAAGAAAAGAGGCAAAAGCTATGACGGATTACGTTAATATTTCTACCCCCATAGGGGAAATGGTTCTGATCTCTGACGGGACGTCCCTTTGCGGGGCGTACTTCATAGGTGGGAAATATTTTCCATCTCTGCCGGAGGGGGGGAACTCAAAAAATAATTTGCTGGGACAGGCCGCGCGCGAACTCGAACTTTATTTCGCGGGGAAGCTGCGCGTGTTTACCGTGCCTCTGCGTCCCGCCGGCGGCACGCCTTTCCAACAAAGGGTATGGGCGGGGATAGCGGAAATATCTTACGGACGTCTTTTGAGCTACGGTGCGCTGGCCGCCAAATTGAACACTGGGGCGCGGGCCGTCGGCTCAGCCACCGGGCGCAACCCCTTAAGCATATTCGTCCCATGCCACCGCGTTGTCGGCCACGACGGCGCCATCACAGGCTACGGGGGAGGGCTGGACAGGAAAAGGTTCCTTCTGGCCTTGGAGGGGATAACCATAACGGAAGATATGTGTTTGGAGAGGTGAAGCCACGCTGTGCGAATTTACGACTTAACTATATTTCGTGGGTAAGGTTTTTCGCCAATTCATACCCACATTAAGTTACTTTATCGTTCGCACTATATCCATATAGACAGGTTGGATACCATACGGTTTGAGTATTTGTTCGGCTTTGTTGTTAACATAGGCCACTTTTTCTTCTATGGTCATATCTTTGGTTTGTTCGTAATGTCTTATTCGGATAATATCATTCTTTGGGTTCTATATAATCACCCAATTCAACTATCTCGACCTCGTTCTTGAACTCTTGATAGAACGCCTTAACTGTCTTGTATCGTTCTTGATATTTCGGGTATTTCTTATCCATCATGTTTCTTGACAACACACTCCCAAGGTTTCTCTCGCTGCTGCTTAAAAATTTTATTATATCGTCGGCACTCAAACAATATATGTACTTTGTTTTTCCGCAGCCCTTGGTGTTAATCGCCAATTCGAGGAAATCCTTGAATATGCCGTTTTGACGTATGGTGTTACTGCCTCTGTCCCACTCGGCAAACTTAAATTCCGCAATTCTTTTTGAAGTAACTACATCATATGTCTTGCCCGGCTTAGTACCCGCACCAAGCGAAAGGTGTTCAATGACCTCGTCATCTTCTAAAATCTTTGACAGGGCAACCAAAATACCATAAGCGTGAATGGCGACATCAACCTGTGCCGAAAGCCTTTTTATATACAGTTTCTCAGCGAGCATTTCGGTAACTCTATGCTGTTTCACATAATCAAGAACATCAACTTTATACCTCAATCCGTTTTCAATATCAGCTATTTGCGCTTTAAGGCTTTTATGTTTTGACGGAGATAAGGTCTTTATGCCTCGAAATATTTCGAGAAACTCTTTTTCGATTTCCGCGAATCCGCAAAACTCAAAAGAAAGCTTACCGATTATAATTGGACAATCGTCAAAGACTTTCTTCGTCATCAAAGCGTTGAACTCACATACCAACACATCATGGTCGATTTGGTCTACATGAACAGCTTCATTTTCGGAAAGTGGCGAACCTAAAAACTTATTATAAATGGTGTCTTGCAAACGTTTTTCAATCTCAAGGTATTTTGATAAATGAGCCTTAACTAGGCGCGTGATGTCTGGTAAATAGGCTTCACTTGCGTTATGTAGCAGACAGGCAATCTGTACTCTTTCGGAAAGCCCTCGCGCCTTTGCTTCATTGGCACAGTTTATCGAATGTTGTGCAACTGAGTAGAAACGAATAAAATGCCTGTTGGCACGGCACATAAGCGACAGCGCATGAGCTATGTCCTCAATATGAATTTGATTTACGCTCGGAACAAGGAGTGTGAAGTCCTTACCCATGTAAGTCGTTATATGCTCCACAGTGATTACCTCACTCTATCGCTCATTACGACCATGGCGATGTCTCACGTTTATTTCTTCCGACTCAATCTCTATCGTCAACGGTTCAGCAACGGCGCGACGTAAAACACCGTTGTTCATATCCTACGGGCGGAACGCTCCGTCCGTGATGTTTTCGATGTGTTCGAGCCGCCAGCGCTCCGACGGTTCGCGAGGGCGAGCCGTAATCCCCACAAGGTCGACGCGCCACGGGCCTGTCCATCCCATACCGTCCACGTAAACCCGCCCGGCGTTGACAAGCGTGCGCAGTTTTTTGGGGCCGATGGAGTCCTCCGGGGATTGCGTGTCGCCAAACGTGCGATAGCGCACTTCCACTACCACCAGCTCTTTTCCTTTTTCGTCCATCGCCACGATATCCAGCTCACCCAGCCTGCACGAAAAATTACGCGACAAGATTCGCCACCCCAGGCACTCGATGTGTCCGGCCGCCAGATCTTCGGCTTTTCTGCCCAGTTCGAGGTGTTTGGGGCTGCTTCCGGTCACGCGGGCTCGCCTTTTTCCAGCCTGTAGATCCAGGAAAGTACGCGAGCCACAGCCTCGTAAAGCTCGACGGGTATCTCCTGCCCCAGTTCCAGCGACAGAAGGGCCGACACAAGGGCGGCGTCCTCCACGACCGGCACGTCCGCTTCATGCGCTATCTCCACGATTCGGCGCGCCACGAACCCCTCGCCCTTGGCCGTGACGGACGGGGCGCTGTCCCGCCCGGCGTCGTATTTTAAGGCTGCCGCTTTATCTCGCTTTTTTGTCATCTTTGTCATACCGTGATATCCAATCCTCTGCCGTGCAAAAACCTACGGCGCGTTGTTTCTGATTCGATCTGAGATATGCCGATGAATTGAAGCGCCAGAGAAATTCCCTCCAGCTCTTTTCTGACGGCGTAGCGTTTTTGCTTGAGCAATTCGCACGTTGCAAGCTGCTCCGCGTATAGGTTCAGGATGTACGAACGGCCGTCGCTCTCGACGTCGCCGCCGACGAAACCCAGCCTTGAGCCTTCCACTTCAAAACCTACCTGCCAATACCCGCGGTCATCAGTTTCCTGTACTCGCCCCAGGAAAACCCGCGCCGTGATATGCGGCGCATCGTCGCCCGCAGGCCACAAAGGCGCGCCCAAAAGCGCCGGGTCAGTGTCGCTTCGCGGCGCTCTAAGCAGCATTGAATGTCCCTGCAAAAACCTGGCGATCTCCTCTTCTCCGGGATTCTTCCCTTCTTTCATCCCGCGCAGGACATCGACCGGGTTCTCTCCTTTGCGCGAGCGTTCCTTCAAATTCCTGCGTATGTGGGCCCAGATCGAACTCGCGGCTTCCCCGTTCAGCCCCATGTACCATGAAATGATCTGCGCGTTGCCGGGCGTCATAGGCAAACCGCGCGCCCAAAGCTCAAGTATGGGCCCCAGTTGAGCCGGTTTGCCGCCCATCCGCCGCCACGATTCCCGCACCGTTTGCATAACCTCGTCCGAAAGGGGCATCCCGCGGGCGAGAAGGGCCGTCGCCATCTCGCGGTCGCCCGCCGGCAGCTTGGAGAGGAACGACAGCTCGGCCTCCGACAGCCGCAGCACCGGAACTTTGTCCGGGCCCGACGAATCCCACACCGCGCGGAAATGCTCTCCGACGATCAGGTTGACCGTGGCCCTGGCCAGCAGGGTTTGAGGCTGTCCGCCCTGAGCGCTTACGCGCACCATGTAGTTTCCGTCGGCGCCCCGCGACAGCACTTGTCCCTCCACCAACGTCCCGGAGCGTATTCCATGCAACAGGCGCGCGTCCGGAATTTGCCGGACGTCACCTATCCGTCCCTGGCCGACCTGGTTCTGATCCAGATTTTGATTGACCTGCACGTTAAGATTTGAAATCTGCGCCATCATATTCACCTTTTTTGCGGGTTTTGCCGGATTTTCGGTGGGCGGGAGAGAGCCCGAACGCCCGAATCGCGTTTCTGTGAGCCTCCGTAGGATATCCCTTGTGCCGCGCAAAGCCATACTGCGGATAATACCGATCCCAAACTATCATAACACGGTCGCGCAGGACTTTGG
Source organism: Synergistaceae bacterium (assembly GCA_009778055.1). Classification (GTDB taxonomy): domain Bacteria; phylum Synergistota; class Synergistia; order Synergistales; family Aminobacteriaceae; genus WRKN01. The sequence continues at coordinate 8,289 of WRKN01000022.1, read as the reverse complement.
CAATCACGGAAGCGGCGGACACCGAGGGAACGAGGTCGTCGCCGCCCACCAGCGGGATCTGGGGAACTTCAAGCCCCGGGAGCTCGTACAGTCCGTCGACCACGACAAGATCAACCGCCAGGGGCAGCTTGCGCACGCTTTTTCCCATCGCCTGGAGCGAGGCCGCGTTTATATTGAGCCTGGCGATCTCCTCCACGCTCTCGGCCTGAGCCCGCCACACGACGCCTATTTCACACATCGTGTGAAATAGAGCTTCTCGTTTGCCGGGACTCATTCGCTTAGAGTCTCTCAGCCCAAGTTTCAAAAGGGTCTCTTTTTGAAGCTCCGTCAAAACCACCGCCGCGCCCACGACCGGCCCCGCCAAGGGACCCCGTCCCGCCTCGTCCGTTCCAGCCGTCACTCCGTCGAATTTTTTGATGAAATTCAATTTTCCTTCGGCATCCATAACGGCTCTCCCGGCAGTTCCAAGGTAACGGCCCCCAATTTTCCCGAGGCGAAGGATTCCAAAAGCCTTTTTCCGGCCAGATCCATGTTCACGGCTCCCCCGGCAACCAGACAGCCCAGCCGGCGGCCTACCCGGGAAAGAGTTTCGTCCGGTGGCTCGTTTATATCCTCTATGCCCCACTTTTCTCCGACGGCGCCCCACAACCCGCGCGCCTTCAGAAACCCGACAAATTCGAGCGCGGCTGCTTCATACCCTCCGACAACCTCGGCCTTGGCGCAGCCCAGCCAGGAAAGGACGCGATGAACCCCCGGCTCCGCGCGTGGGTCAAGGATACCGGGGGAATCGACGGCCAGAAAATTGCCGACTTTATACCAATTCACGTCGCGCGTGACGCCGGGAATCCCCCCGACCTTTGCGCGTGATTTACCCACAAGGGAATTTAAAAACATGGATTTTCCGACGTTCGGTATGCCTACGACGGCCAGTCGCAGTTCGCGATGCGGCGGGGAAAAGCGCGTCAAGGACTTACGCAGTGGCGTAAGGCTGTCCTTGCGCATGTCGAACGCCCAGGCTTTGCCCTCAAGCTCGTTTATCCATATGGCAGTCCGGGCGGGGTCCGCCAGGTCTTTTTTGGACAAAACCAGCACAACGGGCTTGAGCTTGGCAATACCCCCGATCAGGGGTGAAGACGTGGAAAGAGGCGCGCGCGAGTCGCGCACCTCTATGACGAGATCAAGTTTTTCGAGCAGTTCACCGAGTTTGCGCTCCCCTTTGGCCATATGGCCGGGAAACCATACGGTTCTGCCGCTCATTTCAACGAGGCAGACCTATTCGCGTCAGCGGCCAGTAGCGGAAAAAAGCCGGCCCGTGAATATCCTGCGCGGGGACATATCCCCAGAAACGGCCGTCCTGGGAATTCGGGCGGTTGTCCCCCATGGCGAAATAATTATCCGGCGGCACGGTAAACGGCACGGTCGGATAAAATTTGTTGGGGCGCAAAGTATAGTGATCTTTATTTACGACGTATGGCTCGTCTACGGTAGAGCCGTTTACGTATACAACCCCGTCCCTGATGTCTACCGTATCGCCGGGAACGGCTATTATGCGTTTTATGAAATCACGCGAGCGATCCTCGGGATACTTAAAAACGTATATAGTCCCCCGCGACGGGGCGGTAAACCAGTTCCAGAACTTAGCCACAAGCACCCTGTCCCCGACCTGGAGGGTCGGCAGCATGGAACCGCTCGGTATCCAAAAAGCCTGCACCACAAAAGTCCGAATCAAAAAGGCCAATGCCAGAGCCCATAAAATGGTCTCTATCGTCTCTCTCCACCAAGGTTTAACCACTTCTGAAGCCAACTGAGAATCCTCCATTCCAACCGCTTACATAATTGAAAATATATTTTACAATATAAAACGTATGTTGATAATAGGCAAGCCGATATTATCTGCCGTATAGGAGGATGCGCCGTTTTGGAACTTACGCAGTTAGGGGAGCGTACGTGGTATGTTCCCGGACATGTCAACATAGGCTATTACGAAGAGGACGGGCAAGGTTATCTGATAGACTCCGGGCTGGATGACGAGCAGGGGCGCAAACTGCTGAAGCTGCTCAGAGAAGAGCGGGGCGTTCCGCTTCGCGCCATCGTGAACACGCACTCCAACGCCGACCATATAGGGGCAAACGCGTTCATCCAAAAGCGCACGGGCTGCGAGGTATGGACGACTTTAATAGAAGGGCTTCTGACCGAAAAACCCTCGCTTGAACCCACTATGCTTTGGTCGGCGCGGCCTTTCAAAGAGATTCGCGGAAAGTTTATCGAGGCCAAGCCGTCCAAGGTCACCTTCATCCAGCCGGACGGCCCCATCATGGACACCGCGTTGACCGCTGTCCCGCTTCCCGGCCACTACTTCGACATGATAGGCGTAACTACGCCGGACGGAGTTTTTTTCCTGGCCGACGCGTTGTTCGACCCCTCAATACTCGCAAAATACCGTTTCAGCGTGATGCTCGACGTCGGCGCCGCTTATGCCACGCTGGATAAAATCGCCGCCGCCGAAGCCGAATGGTTCGTGCCCTGCCACGCCAAACCCACGAACGACATCACCGAACTTGTGCGCCAAAACAAAGAGGGGCTTGCCTGGATCACAGAGGCGGTGTTCGGCGCGCTTGCGGATTCGCCGCTGACCCGCGAGGAAATTCTCGCGAAGGTGGCGCTGGCCAACGGGCTCGAAATGGACGCCGCCCACCTGCTTTTGAACCTGACAAGCGTAAGCGCCCACTTGACGTACCTGTCCGAGCAAACCAGGGTGGAGCCGTTCGTTCAGGACTGCCGGCTGCTCTGGAGAAGGAAAAATGACGAATAAAACGGGAGCAGCGCCCTGAAGCCTGCGCAGGCGCATACGCTTACTTCCCCAGATAAATGAGAGGCAAAGCGGCGTAGACGGCGGCGCACTCCACCAGGTCTTTTTTCCAGGTTATCTCGTTGGGAGCGTGCGCCTGCGCTTCCTTTCCCGGCCCGTACCCTATGCAGGGAATTCCGAAGCGCCCCGTTATCGAGACGCCGTTTGTCGAAAACGTCCATTTATCCACTACGGGCTCGCGTCCCAGAACTTTTTTGAACGCGTCCGCCATTGCCAAAGCGACCGGATGGTCCTCCTCGATTACCCACGTGGGAAAGTAGCACTCGGTCGGGTACACGAGGCCCGTGTACGAGGGGCGTTCGTACGTGTACATGGTCACTTCGGCCCTGGCTTCCTTGACGGACGGCAGGGCGCGTATCTGGTTCAGGGCGTATTCCCCGTCCTCGCCCCTGGTCAGGCGTCGGTCGACGGATATCCAGCAGCTGTCGGCCACGGCGCAGCGGGAGGGCGACGTGTGGAAAATCTCCGACACGGTAAGGCTTCCCTTGCCGAGGAATGGGTCGCTTTTGAGGTTTTCGTGCAGCGCGCGAAGCTCCAACAGGATGGGCGCCATTTTATATATTGCGTTGTCCCCGCGCTCCGGGGCCGACCCGTGACAGCTAACGCCCGTCGTTTTGACGCGGATCTCCATGCGGCCCCGCTGCCCCCGGTGTATACGTCCGTCCGTCGGCTCGGTGCTGACCACGAACTCCGGCTTTAGCCCGCCTTCTTTGATGATGTACTGCCAGCACAGCCCGTCGCAGTCCTCTTCCTGCACTGAGCCGACCACCGCTAGGGTGTAGTCGCCGGTCAGACCGAGTTCCTTTATGATCTTTCCCGCGTATACCATTGAGGCCATGCCGCCCTCCTGGTCGCTTGCGCCTCTGCCGCCTATCGTTTCGCCGTCTTCCATCCCCTTATAGGGGTCGAATTTCCAGTTGGCCCGGTTGCCGACGCCCACCGTGTCAATGTGGGCATCCATGGCTATAACGCGCCCGCCGTTACCGATGTAGCCTATGACGTTGCCCATGGGGTCGATTTCCGTCCTGTCGAACCCGGTCTTTTTCATCTCCTCCTCGACGCGCAGGACGACAGCCCTTTCGTCGCAGCTCTCGCTGGGAACCGCTATCATGTCGCGCAGGAAGCGCGTCATGTCAGGCTCATATTTTTCAGCCAGCTCGTTGATTTTTTTGAAGTCCATGGAATACATAAAATTCGCCTCCAAATGCAGTTTGGGTTCGCGATAATTGTACTCCATATTTTTATGTACGCTGTTCGGGCAGGATAGTGATAAAATTTCCAGGAAAGCGCGGAAAACATATTTGCCAAACCATTGATCTATAGGTATGATTCTTTATTGTTAAAAAGAATCGATTCCTACAGTGCGGTCTTTATATATGGAGGAATGAAGAATGCGTTGGATAATTTTGGCTTTGTCTCTTGGCGCTACAATAGTTTCACTGATCCACGGAGTGTTGGCTACATGGCAATTGGCGTCAAGCGGTGGCTCGATAACGGTAGGCGGCAGCGCTTTTACATGGATGACGGCTATTCTCCTGCTGGCGTCGGTCATTACAGCCCTCATAGGGGGAATAATGGCCTTTAACAGGCGCAAAATCGGCGGAATCTTTATTCTTGCGGCAGCCTTGATCTGCCTGTTTGCGCACAGCAGCACCCGTGTTTACGGGTGGATTTATCTTGTCGGGGGGGCGCTGGCTTTCATGATCCGAAGTTCTTCCGAATACTACGAAGACGGCTACATATTCGACGATGCGGACGAATACGGCGCTGAAGAATATGATGAAGACGAAGAGGAAAAAAGAGAAAGGAATATTTTCGCCGCCCGCCCGCGCGGCGGCAAACGCGAACGTGAACGCGAACGCGAAGAACACCGGGAGTTTTCTTATGGCGCCAAACGGCAGGAACGCGCCTCCAGGATTAAGCTGGACGGCGAAGAACACAGTTTGAGCGGCGAGCCGTTCAGGCTTCGTTCCTCGAAAGTATGTCCGGCTTGCGGCGCCAGCGTCGGAGTTGAGCATAAATTTTGCTATATATGCGGCAGTTCGCTGCACGCGCCGCAGGTAACAGACGCCGAACCTGCCGGGCCGGACGCCGATATTCCCCTGGTTCAGGGAGCTCCTTCAGCTTTCAAAGAATTTCAGATGGTATCTCCCCTGAGTAAGTACGACGAAGAACCCGAAGAAGAGGACTTTCATGATGTCCGGGATGAAGTCCCGGAGAAAGCCGAGCCTCACAGAGTTTTCGTAAAACCGCCAAAGGAGGACGAAACGGAGTTTCATAAGGAGTTTAAAAATCCGTTTACGGTGGATCCCGATAACTCGTATCAGGAGTTTTCCAATTACACGCGCCGCCGCAAGCGGAAGCGGAATTCTTTGACGCGCCGTATTGTCGGCCCGCTTGTTCTGCTGCTGGCCGTGTCGGGCGCGGCATGGATTTTGCTGAGCGTGCGCAGGGTACCACCACCTCCTCCGCAGCAGCCGGTGGCCCAGCAGCCTGAAGTTCCGCTAACTCCCGTTGTCGTTCCACCACCGCCTACGATATGGGAGCGGCTGCGGATAGAAGCCCCGAACAGGGGCATCGTGACTGGGACGAACGTCAACGTCCGCCAGAGCCATTCCACGGCGGCACAGATCGTAACAAGGCTCAACTCCGGGGTGCGAACCGACGTCATAGGCCAGTGGACCGGGACTTCCGGGGCGCTGTCCGGCACGTGGTTCAATATACGCTCCGAGGGGAGAGAGGGGTGGATCTTCGGGCAGTTTTTCCAGCCCCTGGACGGACGGCAGGCCACGCTGCCAAGCGGTTACACGGACGCGCTGCTCAAGTCCTTCGGCTCGGACAGGACGGAGCTGATAGAGCATTTGGGGTCTCCGACAAGGCAAACGCCCGCCGTTATGACGTGGAACGGCATCTCTCTGGATTTCAGGGGCGCTAACGATATAATCCGTATGCAGGTCACCGGGGCGCGGCACGTTTTGCAGAACGAACTAGCCGTGGGTATGGACGAGGATGTGCTTTACAGGAGAATCGGATACCCGTCGGATTTCAGGTCGAACCTGCTGCGTTACGTGGAAATCGATTCCGGAAACCCCGTACGGGGAGTGGCGGTGCGTTTGCAGAACGGCAAGGTTCAGAGCATAACCGTGGGCAATCTTTAGCGGGGTGAAATTTTGACGGAGCAGAAAGAAAAACGGCGTATGAGCGCCCTGGAGGTAAAAAAGCTCCCCAAGGACTCTACGTTTTACGTACTTGGGGTGGTTTCGCGTTTCGCGCAGCGCAGGGACAAAAACGACAACCCTTTCTGGGACATCGCGCTGATGGACGGCGAAGGGCAGATAGAGGGCAAGATATGGGGCAACTCGGAGTGGTGGAACATCTCCGGCGGCGACAAGTACAAAATTGACCCGACCGCCGACGAGACGGTCAGGAGCCTTGAGGGGAAAACCGTCGGGGTTCAGGGCAAAATCGTCGAATTCCGGGATCAGAACCAGTGCAACTTCAACGCCGTTTATTATGTGGATCAGGATAAGTACCCGCCCCACAGTTTCGTCAGGCGGTCGCCTTTTCCTGTGGAAGAAATGGAAAGCGTTTTCATGGAACTCCTCAACACCTGCGGTGAGCATATAAAAGGTCTTTTGGAGTATATATTCTTCGAGCGCGGCGTCTGGAAGACCTACAGCACGTGGCCGGCCGCCGTGTCCATGCACCATGCGTACGTCAGCGGGCTGCTCGAGCACTCTCTGGCGGTTACCCGCCTGGCCGCCGCCATGGCCCGAAGCTATAAAGACGTTTTTTACATCGACCTCGACGTGGTTATAGCGGGGGCGTTGCTGCATGACCTCGGCAAGCTGGAATCGTACCGCCTGTCTCCCGCGCCCGAGGTGACGGTAGAGGGTAACGTGGTCGATCACATTGTCCTGGGATACCATCGGTTTATGACACTGGTCAGCGAATACCGGGAAAAAAAGGGCGCGGACGCCCTTAGCGAAAATCGGGTGCTCGCCATAGGCCATATCCTTGTCAGCCACCATGGAACCCGGGAGTTTGGTTCCCCCGCGCTGCCTTCGGCCCCGGAGGCCCTGATAGTCTCGGCGGCGGACGAGCTGGACTTCAAGCTGTACTGCTGGAAAGAGCATACCTCGCTGCTGGAGGGAGGAAAAGAGGTCACGGAATACGTTCCGTCCGTCCAGCGGCGTTTTTGGAAAGGCTGCATCCCACCGGAAACGCCTGAAAAATGACTTGCAAGGTCATGATAACCGGAAATCACGACGGGCGCAGGCTGGATCGAACCATACGTTCGATTTGGCCTGCGCTTCCTTTATCTCTTATCATGCGCGCGCTTCGCAAGGGGGAAGTCCGCCTGGACGCCGCGCGCGTGAGGGAAGCCGGGGCGAGGGTCAGCTCGGGACAGGAGCTTTACGTCCCGTGGGAGCCGCCGGATATCGAGGCCATTCGCGCGGAAGACGCGGCCCTGCGGCGCGGCGTCCGACATAGCGTGCCTGTGCTGTGGAGCGGCGATAACGTGGCAGTGGTGAACAAGCCCGCCAATCTCTTGGTTCAGCCGGACGTCAAGGGGGGCGACAGCGTCGTGACGCGGATATGGGCCATGTTCGGCGGCCGGGAGGCGGGTTTTTCCCCCGCGGCGGTTCACAGGCTGGACCGCAATACCACCGGGGCGCTGGTTGTCGCCCTTTCCGGCGAGGCTTTGCGGGAGTTGGAGCGCCTGTTCAGGGAAAGGCTTGTTATGAAACGCTACCTGGCCGTCGTCGTGGGCAAGCTGCCGGAAAAAGGAGTCATCGACGCGCCGCTTTTGAAGGACGAGGCGCGTAACACAGTGAGCGTGGTTAATGAAAAAAATGGAAAAAACGGAAAAAATGGGAAAAACGCGTTGACGCGCTATGAGCGGTTGTGGGTGAACGGGGATCTCTCCCTTGCCTCTATCGAGCTTATAACCGGGCGCACGCACCAGGCGAGAGTCCATATGGCCCATATAGGATATCCGATCCTGGGGGACAGGAAATATGGCAGCGTCGAGGCAAACCGGCGCCGGCGCGAAGTTGGCCGCCCGCTGCTTCACGCTTTCGAGCTGAAATTTCCCGGCGGGTTTTCTTCAGGGGCGCTCTCGGAGGTTTCCGGCAAAACCTTCAGGGCGGAGCTCCCGGAGGACATGGCAAGTTGGCTGGCTGGAGAAAGAAAATGGGTCGTCAACCCTTAAGGGAAGGACTCTGCCGGGGATCGGTGACTCGAGGTTGTTATGTAAATAAATCGGAAGAGTTCCGGGAGATCAGGATCAGTAATTCGGTTTGACCTCTTTGCTTTCATTCCACAGCCGCTGCCATTCCCGTGAGTATATCCCGGCTATTTCCGGGACATTCATCAATAAGAGAACATTTTCTGAGTTTCTGTCCACAGCCGCCGCG
>WRKN01000021.1 GCA_009778055.1 Synergistaceae bacterium | reverse complement strand
GAGGACGAGATGCTCATCGGCAGCGCCGACATGATGCCGCGCAACCTGGACCGCCGCATCGAGGTCCTGGCCCCGGTGCTGGACCGGAAATTGAAAGCGTTCATTTTCAATGATATTCTTCTGGTCCACCTGGAAGACAACCGCAAAGCCTACCGCCTTTTGCCGGACGGCGGTTACGAGAAGGTTTCCCCTTCGGGGCCGGCCGTTGACTCTCAGGCCCTGATGATGGAGCGGACCGACGGATGGGAAGAGGCCGCCGAGGAGGACGACCTTGGCTAAAGCCGCCCTCATCGACTTGGGCACAAATTCGGTGCGCCTGGTGGTCGTGGCCCTGGAGGAAGACGGGGCCCCCAGGATCACCTTTCAGGAAAAGCGGCCGGTGAGCCTGGGAGAAAATTCTTTCGCCTCTCAGCGGCTGACCGAAAAGGCCGTTGAGCGGACGACGACGGCTTTACAAGGGTTGGTCGGGAAGGCCCGGGCCCATCAAGTGGACGAGATCCGGGCCGTAACCACCTCCGCCGTCCGCGAGGCCGAAAACCGCGCGTTTTTTTTGGAGCGGGTCGAACAGAAGACCGGCCTGAGGATCAAGGTCATCTCCGGGATGGAGGAAGCCCGCCTGATTTACGCCGGGGTGGCCTTCAACCTCGATCTCCGGGAAGAGCCGGGCCTGATCATCGACATCGGCGGCGGCAGCGTGGAACTCATCATCGCCGACCGTCGCCGGCATTACGAAATGGATTCCCTGACCCTGGGCTCGGCCCGCTTGGCCGAACGCTTCAAGCAGCGCCGCGTCGGCCATATTTATATTGTCTTTGTCGCGTCCGTTCACGCGCTTCACGTAGCGCGCCAGGGGCAGCACAAACGCCATTGAGCAGGCGAGGGCTGAAATAAAACTCATGCGCCACGGGGAGCGCTCGTTGAACAGCGGCTTAGGCCAGTCCATTGTCAGGCCGCGCGACTCCAGCCTGTTTGCGAGACTTTCCACTTCCTGCCCGAAGCTCGCCAGAGAGGACTCCACGTTTCCGGAAACCGCCGGGCGGAGCACCAGAATGCGGACGGAGCGTTCGATTGCCGCCCGCGCCAAACGTTCGTGCAGGGTCTGCCTGCTGATCCTGCGGGCCGTCAATTCCCTGTAGGTCACGCTGTGCAGCGGAATCAGGTTCGGAAACGCCAGCCAGTTTAGCTGCGAAGCCCCGAGCTGGCGGGAAAACTCGATCTGGGCGACGGATACGGAATGTTCCTTCAGCAGCGACGCCAGCAGCGTCATATCGGGAAAACCAATCGCCACATCCCCGGTCGGGGCGGCGAGGGTGATTTGGGGGTAATCCCCGAGAATCTGTTCCACCGTTTCCAAGGATTGGCGTAATTGCCACGTCTGCGCCGGGGCAATTCGGTAGAACATACAAAGTCCGGCGTCGGAGCCGTCTTTCAGCCCTCCATAATCGGGGCCCGTAAAATCGGGAGGTATCGCGTACTCGACGTCACTGGAGGTAAACTCGCTTACCATCAGCCCCCTTACGCCTTTATCCCGCAGGAATATCAAAGCCTCCACGTTGGATATGCCGGCTTCCTCGGCCAAAGGGATTATGTCCCGGTAGTCCACGATAATGGCGGCGTCCCGGTTGTCGCTTTCCAGAGCGAGGCGCGGCAGAAGCGCGATTACCGAACAGGCGAATATGAAGGCACCCGTTAAAAACATAAAAACACGTGAAGACAGGCAAAATGATTTCACTTTATATTCTCGCTCCCCACTGTAGGGGCAAATTCAGCCCCATTTCTTCGATCATAAAACTGAGCCTGCACAGCGGCAGCCCCACTACGTTGAAATAATCCCCCTCGATGGAGGCGGCCAGCAGCGAGCCCTTGCCCTGAATGGCATAGCCTCCGGCCTTGTCCGCGCCTTCCCCTGTGGCCGCGTAGGCCCGGGCGGCCTCGTCGTCGAGGGTTCGGAAGTTCACCCTTGTCCGCTCCATGCCGCTGAACGTTCTTCCTTTTCCAATGACGCTCACTCCGGTCAGCACCTCGTGGGCGCGTCCCTGTAAACGTTTCAGCATGAGAAAGCCCTCGTCTTCGTCCGCCGGTTTGCCCAGCACGTCGCCGTCAACGACCACTATGGTGTCGGCCCCCACTATCGGCACGTTTTCATTACATGGAATCATCCCGGCGGCTTTTGCCGCTTTCGCGGCTGAAAGACGAACGCACAGGTTCTCCGGCGACTCGCCCGGAAGGGCGCGTTCGTCTGTTTCCGGGACAATTACCCGGACGTTCCAGCCCAATTTTCCCAAAAGATCGCGCCTTCTCGGACTGCCGGAGGCCAGTATGATTTCCATTAAAAACGCGTCACGACGTCGGATACCACGGCGGCCAGCCCCAGGAAGAAACAGTAAACGCCGAAGTACGCCCATTTGCCGGACAGCACCAGACGGCGGAGAAAAACGAGGGAGGAATACCCGACCAAAAAGGCCGCCAGAGCCGAGAGAACCCAGCCGTTGGGAAACGTCAGTGCCGGGCCGCGCAAAACATGCAGGGCTTCCAGAAAAGCGGCTCCCAGAATAGCCGGAACCGACATCAAAAAGGAGAGGCGAAACGCCTCGGAGGCGGCCAAGCCCATGAAAAGCGCCGCGGCGATGGTAGAACCCGACCGGGAAATACCGGGAAAAACCGCAAGCCCCTGAACCAGCCCCACGACCAGCGCCGCTTTAATAAGAGAATTTTTCCCCCTTTCAGGGAAAAGCGGAACGACGCACAAAAGCCCCGCGGTGACCAAAAGCCCGGCCCCCACCGCGAGGCGCGACGTCATGGCGGCCTCCACCGCGCCTTTGAGCGGCAGGGCTAAACAGGCCGTTACGGCCGAACCCGCCAATACGGCCCAGCCGTAAGACCAGCCCTCGGCTTCTCTGTTTTCGCGGGAAAAAAAGCCCCTGAGCCATTGCGTCAGGAAGGTGAAAATGTCGTTCCGGAAAAAAATCAGGACGACCAATATGGTAGCGCAGTGCAGGACCACATCGAAAGCCAGAAGCCCGTCCTGTTCCATGCCGAAAAATATTTGCAGCAGGGCCAGATGTCCCGAACTGCTGACCGGCAGAAACTCCGTGGCGCCTTGAACGATTCCGAGGAACAGCGTATTCCAATCCAAATTCATCGGTTTGCGTCATACCCTTCCATATAAAATAGAAGCGGGGAGCGCGTTTGCCCCGTGCTCCCCGTTATTTTCGCTCGATTTTTTTTCGAACCGTCAGTATGTTTCTGGCCCCGTCCCTTGAATAACTCACGTCGTCCATGGCCGAACGCACTATGTATATGCCCAGCCCGCCTTCCACCCTCTCGGAGGCGGGCTGGGTAACGTCCGGCGTCGGGGTCGTCAGGGGGTCGAACAGGCGGCCGCCGTCAATGAAGGTCATCACCACCGCTTCGTCTTCCAGGCGAATCTCCAGCGTAACCCATTTGTGTTTACATTCGTGCTCGTAAGCGTAGTTCATTATGTTGGAGACTATCTCGTCCGCCGTCATCTTGAGCAGGGCGGTGTCCATGTCGGTTACGCACAAGGCGGCGAGTCCCTCGGAAATAAATTCATAGACGTCGTTCATCTTATACGTTCCGGCGCTGAACACGCGTGACACGCATGTATTTTCTGAAGCGGAAAGTTCGGGATTAACGTTCATCTGATTCCATTTACTCTCTTTCTGCTGAATTTTTTGTATTATATCAGGTACGAAAATTTTTGGAACCCTTCATCCCTTCATGTGACGTATGTGTTAGACTTCGGGGGACGATGCGGAAGGGAGAGTGAAAGCAAGTGACGAAAAAATTATATGCTTCTTATGCTTCAATCGCGCTCATGTCGTTTTTCGTTTTGTCGCCATGCGCGGCGGCGTTTGCAGTGGGCATACAGTCGGGGACGCCCGGCATAACGCCGAACAGGACGGTTGTAGGCTTCGCCGGGCAGGAGTGGTGGGTGGTCGGGTATAACGGGCCGCCGGGCGTGTACACCACAAGAGGAGACACGGACAGCGTGACGCTGCTGTTGAAAAGCGCCGGCACACCCTACGGCACTGCGGCTTTCCGCGCCGGGGGGGACGCCGGGCCGGGCGGCGGCATGAAACGATACCCCGCCGACGCGGACCAATGGTACGAACTGGACTTTACCTATCCAAGCGATTACAGCGACAGCACGCTGCAGCGGAAGATGACGGCAATCGCCGAGAACGCGGACCTTTTCCCCGCAAGGGAGCTTGCGCTGATCAACGAACGCGCGCTGACCCCCTCCACGGCGGCGGCGGAAAACGACGAAACGGGCGGCGCGCCGGTTCCGGGCCAAAAGCTGTGGCCGTTGTCCCAGGCCGAATGGACGGATATAGACAACGACGAGGTGCGGTGTTTCGGTTCCTTTTTTTGGATGCGGTCGCCTTACGTCGATACCAACGCGATCTTCGGCTACCCCACCGGCGGGCAGTTGTTCTTTCGCCCCGTGCTCAGCGTCTTCGCCGTACGGCCCGCTTTTAATTTAGACATTTCATCCGTTCTTTTCACGTCCGCCGCGGGCGGCAAAGATTCGGCGGCTTTGGGCAGGCTGTACGCGGTGGACGAGCTGTCCGGCCCGGTCAAGTTTACGGTCGAGACCGCGGATACGTCTTTTTTATCCCTTATCTGCGCCGATACGGCGGAGCGCGTCGTATCGACGGGCGGTACGGTCAGGATTGAGTATTCCGGCGCGAAAACCGCCGCGAATAAGTTCGTCTCCTGTGTGATAGAGAAAGCCGGGGACGGGGGCGGCGTTTTATTTTACGGCAGGCTTGCCGGCACAGCCGGCGGCACGGTCAGCTTTGCCGTGCCCGCTGGCCTGCCCAACGGCGCTTACGTCATCAGGCTGTTCAACGAGGAGTGTAACGGCGGGATGGAAACCGACTTCGCCTGCCCGCCTGTTTCCATCCCGCTTTTAAAAAAATAGCGGCCTTCCGGCCGCTGTTTTTTTACGTTATTTTGCCCTAATCGGCGGGACGTATCCTGGTTATGGACACCTCGTCGCCGCCCCACTTCAGTATCGCTTCGTCGAACTCCCGGTCCGTCACGTAAAGGTCGCTTCTGAGCGCGGTGGTTTTCGCGATGGTCCTTACGCCTCTGTTAACTGTGTACAGAGCGGGGCGTATCGGTCTTGACGTGCCTCCGGTTCCCGCGCGGTTCGGTCTTGAGCGCGGCATTACTATGTATGTCCTGCCGTCGGCGTCGTAGACCGAACTGGGGGTCCACAGCGGCTTTTTCTTGCCAAGGGGCCGTATCCTGTAGCGGAAGTTCAGCTCCGCGCCGTCCACTCGCCTGACCTCTCTTGTCGATTCGGAAGGAGCCCCTTCGATAATCCCATACTGCGCCAGAAGGTCGCGGTACCTGCCCGGCGGAACCGCGTCGGCTTTGGCCTGGGCTTCGGCCGGGCTTCCGGGCGTGACGGGGTATCTGAACCCTATGTGCGCCATGTGCTGAACGTCCGTGCCCGATATAAGATCCATTTCGTAGATCCTTCTGTCGGTGCGGATTGTCAGGCTCGACCTGACGCCGGGGAAAAAAGTCCGCAGCAGCACGTGGGTAACAAGGCTGTCTACAGGCCCGCTCCACGCGGCGGAGATGGACCATCTCTGCCCGTCGGAGAGATGATAATTTTCGACGCGCTCGCCAGGCTCCAGATCTATCCTCGTTGTCATGTTCACCCGGCAGACTATTTGCGGGCGCATACTCCCGAACATGAACTGCCTTCTGCCCCCGTCCGACGTCTGCGGCAGGGGGAGCGGCGCCGGAGATATCTCCGCGCGGCGCGGCGGCCCCGCCGCGTACGTCACATCGGAGTCAGCGAACCTGCTGGGCAGGCTCACCCTCTCGCTCTCCTCGGCATATGCCCCGCAGGAGAAAAAAACTGCAAGTACTGCAACAAATACGGCTCTCATATTAATTAGCTCCTTTCAAGAAGCATGGAATTCTGTTATATTCTACCAAGACTTTATCACAGAGTGAAGGGATTGCCAGCCAATATGATGACCGAGGAAGTACGCAGACGACTTATACAAAAAATGCGGCGCGAGCTTGGGGATGACGTCCTGAAGTTTTTGGACGACGGGGGCGTCACCGAGATTATGCTGAATGACGACGGCCGCGTGTGGACGTACGGGCACGGCGGCGCGATAGACACCGGCATAGTGATGTCGGCGGCCCGTTCGCTGTCGTTTTTGGGGACTGTGGCGTCGTTTTACGGCAAGACCATACACGCGGAGAACACGATACTGGCCGAGGTGCTGCCGATAGACGGCTCGCGCGTAAACGGGGTCATCCCTCCGGCGGTGGATATGCCCAGCTTCAACATCCGCAAGAGGGCCGTGCGGATATTCACCCTGCCCGAATACGTGCGGCAGAAAAGGATGACGGCGTCGGATCTCGACCTGATACGCAAAGCGGTGGTCAACCGGGAAAATTTTTTGGTGGTCGGAGCTACGGGCAGCGGCAAAACGACGCTCACCAACGCCATTTTGCACGAGATAAACGAACTGTGCCCCGAACACCGGATAATTTCGATGGAGGACACGGCGGAGCTTCAGATACCGCAAAAAAACAAAGTGCGCATGTACTCCGACGACAACACCCCGACGCAGAAGCTCCTGTTTTCCGCCATGAGGCAGAAGCCGGACAGAATAGTCATCGGCGAGGTTCGCAACTCGGCGGCCCTCGACCTCCTCAAGAGCTGGAACACCGGACATCCGGGAGGAGTGACGACCCTGCACGCCAATAGCTGCCTGGAGGCGCTGTCGAGGCTGGAAATGCTGATACTGGAGGCCGTGCCGAACCCGATGCAGCGCCTTATAGGGCAGGCGGTCGGGCTGGTGATATACATAGAACCCCTAGCGACAGGCCCCACAGTGACCGAGATAATGGAGGTAAAAGGCTACGACCACGCGAAAGAGGAGTACATCGTCAACTGGATAAAGCAGGAGCGCTCACTCGGATCGCACTGACCGCGAACAGGCATGAATAGCGCCTCATTATCAAATTCGAATTTTATGTAACATTTCAAACCCGAACGTCTCATTACCAATTTCGAATTTTACGTAACATTTCAGACCCGAACGTCCCAATTGTTAAAAATGAGGCGTTCAAATTTGTTGATATGGCTTACTTTCTGAAGTATAACACATTTCTTTCAAAGGCAATATCCCAGCCCAAAACACGCGGAATTTATTTCCCAAGTCCGAATATGCGGCTGTTTGCCGCGTTTTGCAAACACACAAAAACGCCCCATTTTTAACAAATGGTGCGTTCGGGCTGCACAAAATCTTATCTGTGAGGTGCTGTTTATGTTCAATTCAAGGAAGCAAATCAACAAGGTGTTTTCGGCGCTGCTCCTGTCCCTTATCGCGTTTTCGCTCGTGTTTGCCATATCCGGGGCGGCGTGGGCCGGAGAAACGGCCGGCACCGGTATGCCCTGGGAAGAAGGGCTCAATAGGCTCCGGGATTCGATAACCGGCCCGGTCGCCATGGCCATATCGCTCATCGCCATTGTCGCGGCGGGCGCCGCCCTCATCTTCGGCGGAGACATGACCGGCTTCATGCGCACCACGGTCTATATCGTCCTTGTGCTGGGGATCGTCATGTCGGCTTCGAATCTACTTACCGCTCTGTTCGATAATTCGGCGCTGGTGCCGTTTTTATACTAGGTACGGGCCATGGCCGAAGCGCCGGTTCGCAGCCTGATGATCAACCAAAGCATGACGAGGCCCATCCTTATCATGGGGTGTGAGCGAAACCTCTTTGCCGCGTCGTGCCTTTTCTGCGTGTACGTTGGGTTCAATCTCGGGCTCGCGCGCGGCAAGTTCATGGTGCTGCTTGCCGCGATACTGGCGTGGTGCGCGATCAGCTTCGGGCTGAATCTGATGGGGAAGGCCGACCCTTACATGAACGCGGTGTTCAGAAGGGCGACCACTTATTCCGACAAACCGTTCCACATTCAGTTCAAAATACCGGCGCGCAGCGGGATCGCCTCCAGACAGAACCTGAAAACTACGAAAAGATGGTTTAACTAGAGAGGGCTAAAGAGGGATTAAGATGGACAAGATGGACAGCACATACGGTTTCGACTCGTACTTGCAGTATCACTCGATGATTGACCCCGGTATCATGCTGCTCAAAAACGGGGCGTATCTGACGGGCTTTATGTATCAGGGGCCCGACCTCGAAAGCTCCACGAACGCGGACGCCGAGTGGCTGTCGATGTCGTTCAACAACGCGATAAAGAGGCTCGACGTAGGATGGATGGTACATCAGGTGGTGGTCAGGATACCCTCGCATGAATATCCGGAAGGGTATTTCGACGAGCCGACGAACACGCTCATCGACAACGAGCGGATGATGAACTTCACAAGGGAAGGCGCTCACTTCGAGACTTTCTGTTACATATTCCTGGCGTACCTGCCCCCGAAACACTCCAAGGGGGGACTCAGAAAGCGCATAGGGGACTTTCTGATGGGGGGCTCGCACGAGGACGACCTGGACTACATCGAGCGGGACATAGCCCACGTAAACAGGATACTCCAGAATTTCGAGACGAGTTTTTCACAGACGACCCGTTTCAGAAGGCTCTACTACAGCAGGATGAACGATGAACTCCTGCACGCGCTCAACATGATACTCAACATGCGCAATCACCCCTGCCCCCTGCCGGACCCTCCGGACGGCCTGGATTCGTGGCTCGCCCGCGACGCGGAGAACGGGGAGCTGTTCATCTACGACGGCAAACTGGTCTCCGTTCTCACTATAGACGGGTTCCCCTCTTATTCGAAACCGGGTATGCTGGCCGAGGTCGAGCATTTGCCGATGGCGATGGTCTGGTCCACCCGCTTCATCGTCACGGACCAGCGGTACGCCCGCGACAAAATCGACGAGGACAGGCGCATGTGGCGTCAGAAGGTCTATCCCTTCATCGCCCGGATGATGAACAACCCCAACGCCCCCGCCGACCAGTACGCCCTCCAGATGGTGGACGAGCTGAACACGGCTATGGCCCTCGTCGAACAGGGCACGATAATCTACGGGCACTACACGAACACGGTCGTAATACGCGCCGAAGACGAGGATACGCTGCAAAAGATGACGAGCGCCACGGTGAAGCTGTTCGAGCGCCTGGGGTTCGGCGCGCGGGCGGAGAAGATGAACACGCTGGACGCGTTTATGGGGTCGCTGCCCGGTCACGGCAGGGAGAACGTGCGCAAGCCCTTCCTGCACAGCCTGAACTACGCGGACATGGCGCCGCTGACCACGTACTGGACCGGAAACGAATTCTGCCCATGCCCGCCGCCGAACTACCCGCCAAAAAGCCCTCCTCTGCTTCAGGCCGCCACGGTGGGCACCACCCCGTTCCGGTTCAACCTCCACGTCGACGACGTGGGGCACACGCTGGTGCTGGGGCCAACCGGCGCGGGAAAGTCAACGCTGCTAGCCACGATAGTTTCCCAGTTCGAGAGATACGACGGCTCGCAGGCGTTTGTGTTCGACAAGGGCTATTCGATGTACGCCCTGACGAGAGCGTGCCGCAACGCGGTGCACTACGACCTGGGAGATTTCGCCAAGAGCGGGGGGCTGTGCCCCCTCGCCGAGCTGGACACCGAGGGAGACAGGGGATGGGCGGGGGATTACATCAACACCCTGATAGAGCTTCAGTTGGAGGACAACAAGAGCGACTCGATAAGCTCCGATGACCGCAACCTCATCCGCGAGGCTATAAGGACGCTCTCCGGTTCCACTTCGCGAAGCGAGGACCGCACCATAACGTCATTCATCAGCACCGTTCAGAGCGCTAAGGCACGCAGCCTGCTCTCGTACTACCAGATAGGGGGAGGCAGCGGCGGCGACTTCCTGGACGGGGTGAAGAACGAAATTCAGTACAAGAGCCTGGTAACGTTCGAGATACAGGAACTTATGCAGTACGGAAAAAATATTGTCGTACCGGTGCTGCTGTTTTTGTTCCGGCAGATAGAGAAACGCCTTACGGGCCGTCCGTCCCTTCTGATAATCGACGAGGCGTGGCTGGCGCTTTCCACCCCCGTGTTCGCCGGCAAGATAAAGGAGTGGCTCAAGGTGCTTCGTAAGTCGAACTGCGCTGTCATCCTGGCCACCCAGAACGTGGCCGACATAGCGGAGAGCACGATAACCAGCGCCCTTGTCGAGAGCTGCCCGACGAAAATTTTCCTCCCCAACCCGGACGCCCGCAGTCAAACGTCATCCGAGCTGTACCAGAAAGTGTTCGGCTTGAACGAGCGGCAGATAGGGATAATAACCAACGCCGTCCGCAAGAGCCAGTATTACGTCGTAAGTCCGGTGGGACGGAGGCTGTTCGAGCTGGGGCTGGGACCCGTGGCTCTGGCGTTTGTCGGAGCCGGCTCAAAGGAGGATATCGCGCGCATAAACAGCCTCATAGCCGACCATGGCGACGAGTGGCCGTACTATTGGCTCCGCGGGCGGGGGCTGACGGCCGAGGCGGACGCGTGGATAAAAGGCTATGAAATGCAGAAACGGGTGGAAGGGGAGGCGCGAATGGAGGTGCCGGCATGAGGCCGCGAAAGACGCTTTTTTCCCTGAGGGTTATTGCCGTTCTCACCGCGTTCTTTGTGATGTTCGCCGCCGCCGAGCCTATGTTGTCCGTCCGCGCCTACGCCTACACGGAAAAGGAGATGGAGGAACTCCTTGGGAGGGACGGAGACATAGGGCAAGGCAGTGACTGGAGGGATATCATCGGTGTCGACATAGCGGATGAGTATCTCCAAAAGATAGGCGACATACTCTCGGAGATGGTGGACATCCTGAGCAGCCCTGGGGAGTTTCTTGATACAGCGCTTGATAGCGCCATCGGTTTTCTTTATGACCTGCCCGTCTATTTGAAGGATGCCTTAGATTCGTTGCCTCGCTACGTCAAAGAAGCGATTATAGAGGTGGGTAACATCTTTCAAAGCTTTGATGCAGCGACTATTATAAAAGCGTTTATAGACCTTTTCGGCGACAAGAAAGGGGAGGTGGATCTTGGCAACCCCCCGCTTATGGCTACTTTGAAGGTGATTGGGCTGGGGAGACTATTGGATCAACCCGACGCGCTTGGCGTCGAACTGCCGGTTTTGTTTGCGAATTTTTTGATAGCCGAGGTCATTTGGCTGTTCTCCAAACACGCAGGCGGGCCTATCGGCAAGGCTATCGGTTACTGGTGGGGGGAGTGTCTCCTGTACATCGGAATTTGGGCCGAAGATCTCATCATAAATGGCATAAAGAGGGAAGAATTGGAGCTGTTCGGGAAATGGTACGGTGAAATCAAGGTCAATTACAAGCGCGACCACGAAGCTCTCGAAAAAATAACGTACTCCATGGAGGGTAAACTCCAGGGACTCTACGCGGGACTCGCAAACGCCGGGGCGGCGTCGTTCTCATCGAACCCCGTCTCAGTGTTCGGCGGCGGAAACTGGACTTACAGGAATACCGACCCCGCACAGCTTTATATAGACGACTACAAGGAACGCTCGGGGAAAACGCTGGCTTACGCCGAGGGATTTGCCGCCGGCGCAAGCGGCGAGACCGACGACATCGCGGCGTTTCTTAAAGATGCCGTATCGAAAATGGGGCAGTCCGCGTTGGACTCAAAGGGTTACAGAGAGGTTTTGCAGGCGAGGAACAGAATAAATCTTTTCTCGGCACAGGAGGCGGTTAACATGAGGCTTGACGTGACGCGGCAGACGGACCTGATGGCAAGGCAGGCGCTGGACCGCCAGCAGCGGAGAACCGACAGGCAGGCGGCTCTTGAAAGGTCGTTAGGGTCATGGAAAAATACACTTTCCCCCGCCGCCGTATATTGAGGGCGCTCGCCGGCGTCGCGGCCGTTCTGCTGTTCGCGGGCGCCGCGCACTCCGCCGCCGATCCATATGAACAAGTGTGGAAGGCTCCGCGCGACCAGGCGGTGGCAATGGTGGCTCAGACGATATTGGCCGGGATAGAGAACGGAACACTTGGAGAACGGGACAATAAAATTCTGCCTGAGCTGAAAAAACTTATCGACGATATGGCGGAGACGAAACACCTCCACTACGGGATGGATCACCGGAGGCTCGACGACCTGGTAAGGGAGATGGAGGGAAAAGTATACGACTACTACGCTGGCGCTTCCGAGTCCGCCGGACGGGTGACGTATCCCGGTTACAGGCCCGCGCCCAACGGAAACTACGCCGCGCTCTACCGCAGCCGCGTCAATAACTGGGAAGAATATATGCGTAAAGTTACCGAGGGCAACGGCAAAGCCGCGGAAGACGTCAGGAAGGCCGCCTCGGAGGTCAAAAAGCTGAATGACGCGTCGGACGAGGCGTACGGATACCTCCAGCTCATACAGGCCGACGCCCGCATAAACAACTTTGTGAACGAAGAACTCGTAAAACTCCAGGCTGACCTGGGCCGCAGGCTTGACCTGAAGGTGAGCATCGAAATGAACGACGCTCAGGAACGCGCCGACGAACTCTCGGCGTTCGAGGCGGCCGTCGCCTCATGGAAAAACTCTGGAGCGGGGAGGGAATATTGATGCCGGGGAAATTGACGCGAGGAAAACTTATGAAGCGGATAACAGCGGTTGTACTCGTCGTGGTTATGACGTTTCTCTGCCCCGTTCAGTCGGAGGGGGGCGGAAATTACATGGGTCGGGGGGAGTGGGTCGAGACCGCTGTTGAGCTGTGTATTGTGCTTGTCTTCGCATTTGCTCTTGATGTGGCACTCCAAAACATAAAAGCTCGAAGGGAAGGGATTGTGGATGGGCTGCGGGGACTGCACGTAAAGAACATAGAGGAGATGCAGTGGGACACCACGATGTACGCCCACGATCACAGGCCCCTCGACGGCGGGGACGAACTGCTGCCGGACATCACGCCTGACCTGAACGCTAGATACGCCGCGCTCTCCGGCGGCGGCGGGGTGTTCTTCAAGGCGTCCGCCGGAGGGGAATTCGACACGTTCCTCAGGGGATACGGCGAGCCGTCGCCGGCGGATTATCCGGGCGACTACAAACTGCGCCTGTCGAAGACGAAAGAATACGCGGAGGCCGTTCTCCGGGCCAACAGGGACTCCGGGCAGAGGATGAGGTATTACCAGGATCAAAAAATCCTGGCGAACCTTAACGACGCCGCGAACGAGGGTACCCCCGAGGACGAGCTGGAGGAGATATGGGAGAGCGAATTTGAAGCGCTGAAGGAGTTCCATAATATACTGCCGTACCGGAGCGACAAACCGAGATACACAAAGTACGACAAAGTACACGGGGCCATCAGGAGGGCCGGGTACCGCAGGGCGATTCAGGCGAACGGGCTGGCCGCTGACTTTCGGAACGGGCAGTTGGCGAACGTCAGGGCCGTGATAATGACGCAGATGGAGGCCGACGCCAAAATGGCGGCCAATTCCCAGAGTGAGCGCGCGGAGTTGTTTGAAGCATTCGGGAGGGGGGTGGCGGCGTGGGTAGATTCTGGCACAGGCACAAATTATTGATGAAGCTGGTAGCCGTCCTTCTTGTCATGACTTTGAGCTTTCCGTTGTTCCCCGCCAGAAAGGCGGAAGCGATCTTTGAGCAGATTGCAGCGCTTGTCGCAAGTATCGTTCTGGACGAGATAATAAAAAAAGTGAAAGAGGACCTTGCCAAAACCGCAGGAGACATAACGCAGGAGGTTGACAAAGAATTTCTTTACCAGGGGTTGATATCGAACCAGCAGGGCAATCAGCGCGACCTTGAAAAAAAGCTTTACTCTCTGGATCACCTGGAACTGAGGGATAAAGTGTATGAGGTGCTGAGACTGCCGTACTCCTCTTTTTCCGGCGACGGAGTCCTCTCCTTCGGCGGTTCGTGGAACGCGTCCCGCTTCGACGAAACGTACACCGGCTACAGAACGGGGACGACCATATACTCGGACGCTTACAGGGAAAGGGTAAAAATTTTTGAGAGCTACATAAAAAAGATCGCCGCGTCAAACAACTCCGAGGCCGGTTTCATTATCGACACGTCTTTGAAGGCCATAAAGAGCCTCCAGGACGCCATGCTCAAAGCGGGTGAATTTACGTCCGGCGGCTACAGGCAGTTGACGCAGGCCGAGAACCAGATTATAAATTACTCCAACGTACAGATATCGCGGGCCAGGACGGATATTATGCGGCACGTCGATCAAACGGCGGCGCTGGCCCACAACGAAATCCAGGAAAAAACCGACAGACATTCGGCCTTCAGACAGGCGGTGAGCACATGGCAAAGCATACCTGTTGGAAATTTAAGTTATTGACGGCGGCCGCCGTTGCGTTGGCGGTATTCTCGGGGATGGGGGCATTCATGCCGCGCGCCTCGCACGCGGCAAGTTTCGAGATCGATATCGATTTTGACATCGCGGGTTTGATCAAGGACATAATAATGGACAAGGTAATGGACAAGATAGGGGATTTTAAGGAATCCATTTTCGGGCCTTCGAAAGGTGGAGCGAACCTTGACGAAGGAAGGTTCATCTTTGACTTTAACACGTTCGCCACGCTGATAGCGATAATTACGTACGCTTCGGGAGAACTGGAAGTGGAAAATGACAGATACGACACGTACAAGGCCAACTACTTGGCCGACCACAAACCCCTGAACGGGCGGCAGTATCTCGACAGGGCGGCCGGCCAGTTTGACGCAAGCGGGCTGAGCGCGGAAATGACAGGCGGCGGGGCCGTGTCATATGGAGCTTCGGTGGGAAGCAAGGCCCCCGGCTACAGAGGACGGGGCGCGAATATTTACTCCGACATTTACCGGACGAGGCGGGACACGTGGAAGAAGGACATTGAAGGGGCCCTCAAAGGCAATCTGAACCAGGCGCGGGTTCTCAGCGACAACGCGGAGAAATTGATCGAAGACCTTCACTCCGTCTCGCTGGGGGCGGGGGAAGAGGGTAAAGGCGGGTATATGGAGGTTCTTCAGGCGGGCGCGCTCACCGCCAGCTACCAGGGCGTGGGGTTTCTTCAGATGAGGTCGGACATGATACGTCAAACCGATCTGAACGTGCGGGAGATGCTGGAGGAAGCGCAGGACGACTTCGACGAGACGTCCGCTTTTGAGATGGCGGTGAACTCATGGAAGAGTACGGTAGCAGGAACTGGATACTGACCGCTGGGGCGGCCTGCGTTTTGTGGGCGGTCTGCGGCGCGGGGGCGGCCTGGGCGGCGGACGCTATGGCGGCGGCTCCGATAACCGATTTGATCGGCCGCGCGATAACTCGCGGCAGACAATTGGGCGTGGCTGCCCACACCGCGGCGACGCAGGTGTTTTGGACGCTCGCCCTGTTACAACTGACGTGGGCGGCGGTTCAACTTGCCCTCCGCGGCGAGTGGACGATGAGCCACGTTATCTCGTTACTGGTGAAAGAGATAGTGCTCATCGGGTTTTTCGCGTGGCTGCTCGGCCTTGCCAATCCCACCGTCACGGAAGAATCCCAAAACCTGATGCTGATGTTCGCGAGGGGGATAAGGAGACTCTCGGGGACAAACGCCGGGGCGGTCGACGGTATGCTGCAGATCAACCCGGTCGCGTTCCTGGCGGCGTGTCTGGAAGGCGTCCACAGACTGACCAAAACGGCGTTCGACCTGGGAGTATCCGGCGCGGTCTGGGCGGTGGTCCCCTACGCGCTGACGCTGGTGTCGTTCTCGTTCGCCGCCGCCTTCGCGGTCGTGTATCTGTTGGAGTATTACGTGGTGGTCCCCGCTGGGCTAATCTTTATCGGGCTAGGCGGCTTGTCCGCGACAAAGCCGTTCGCCTTGAACTACGTGAAAGTTTTGATTTCGGTGGGGCTGAAACTGCTCTGCCTCTCCGTTGTGATTACCGTGGCGACGCCCTTGGTCGGGGACGCGTCAGACGTGTTCAGCGACCCCGCGGATGTTGCGTCGGACGGATTTTTCCAGCACGCCTTCATGTTCGCCGCGTTTTCGACGGTCATATTTTTGTCGATAAAGACGATACCTCAGTACGCGGCAAACCTCGTAACCGGGGCGTTCTTCTCGCGGATAAACTGGATTGAGCCGGGCAGTTTCCCCCCGGCTCCGATTATGCCCGGCTTTACGCCGGCCCTTGCGACGGCGTCCGGGACAGGGTCGTCGGAGGTGAATAACATCAGCGTTACCGGAGACGTGCAGGCGACAGTCAGGAGCAGCGCGGCGGGAGGCGGATTTATGGCGGCCTCGCCTCTGCCGTCGGAAGTGGCGTCGGCCGCGAGGGAAAACGCCAACTTCCGCGGCGCCGGTTTCGGCAATTTCGCGCAAGACGTGATATTCGACGGCGGAATGCCTGACGCCAGACCAGCGGGCAGAATGGCCGACGCCAGACCTGCGGCTGGAATGCCTGACGCAATGGCGCGAGGCGGAATACCGGACTCAATGGCAAGAGGCGGAGTATCCGGATTATCCGGCTTCTCGGACGCCACGTCTCGCGGCGGAACGCCTGATTCAATGGCGCGTGGCGGAGCGCCTGACTCAATGGGGCGAGGCGGAACGCCTGATTCAATGGCACGCGGCGGAGCGCCTGACTCAATGGGGCGTGGCGGAACGCCTGACGCAATGGCGCGTGGCGGATTGCCTGACGCAATGGGGCGAGGCGGAATGCCTGATTCAATGGCACGCGGCGGAACGCCTGACGCGATGGCACGCGGCGGAACGCCTGACGCGATGGCGCGCGGCGGAATGCCTGACGCAATGGCGCGTGGTGGAGAACCGGACGCCATGCCGCGAGGCGGAATGCCTGACGCAATGGCGCGTGGCGGAGAACCGGACGCCATGCCGAGAGGCGGAATGCCTGACGCAATGGCGCGTGGCGGAGAACCGGACGCCATGCCGCGAGGCGGAATACCTGACGCCATGGCGCGTGGCGGAGAACCTGACGCCATGCCGCGAGGCGGAATGTCGGACGCCATGCCGCGTGGCGGAACGCCTGACGCCATGCCGCGCGGTGGGACGTCGGACGCTTTGTCGCAGGGGCAGGGTTCAATGTCCGGCGCGCCGCCTTCCGTAATGTCGGACATGCCCCCCGCAACCAGTAACGATATGCGGAACGCCGTAAGGGATTCAATGAATTCCCCAAAACAATAAATATATAGCCAAATGTGGGAGGAGTAAGCAGCTATGTCTTTTTTTTCCAAGAAAGGAAATATCAAGCCCAAAGCCGGAACGGATATCCTGTCCGACGAGAGGGCGCGGCAGGAGGCTGCGGAAAAAAGCCTCTGGATAAGCAGCAAGAAGCGCCATATCGACGTATACCAGGAGTTGGCCTTCTCCGTAGCGCAGTGGAGGCTTGCCACGTTCGCCATGCTGATACTGCTCATTTTGAGTGTGTTGTCCAATATGTCGCTTGTCAGGAACGTCAAGATACAGCCGTACGTGATACAGGTGGATCAGCACGGTTACGCGATACCGGTCAAGGCGATAGACGCCTCCGATATAGACTCGCGCGTAGTGGCGGCGCAGATAGGGACGTTCATCATCAACAGCCGCGCCCGTATGCGTGACGTGGCGACCCAGCTCGTGTTCTCCGAAAAGTCGTTCAAGGCCGTCGCCAGGGACAGCAACGCCTCGCGCCTCCTGAACTCGTACTATCGCGAGTCGCCGCCGCCGGCGGCCAGGTATCCGGTGAGCGTGAAAATACTCTCGGTGCAGCCCATGAGCAACAGCGTATATCAGGCAAGCTGGACCGAGACGATTCTCGCCGGGGACGGGCAGGACCAGGAATTCGGCTACATAGGGACGTTCAGCGTCGTGGTCTCGCCGCCGGGGGACTACGCGAGGCTGATTGACAACCCGCTCGGCATTTACATCACCGACTTCAACATCATCAGAAGTTATTAGGGGAATGAGAGATGAAGCTGTATAACAAACCGGTGTTTTTGATAGTGATGATTATAGCCGCGGTCTCCGTGGGGTTTGGAGCGGTGAAGGTACGGGCCGCGACGGACCCTGACGACAGGAGGCCCCTGCCGTGGGATAACCTTGTTCCCGTAGACGGGCTGGCGGATACCATGACGGGCGTTGAGGTGGTGGAGGTCGATGACCCGGAGTCGGCTGCTTTTCAGGCAAAAATGAGGCTTTTGGAAAGGGTGCCGCCCCTGCGCAGCATCGACACCGCCGCGGTAAGGCTGGCCAGGGCTTACGACGAGGCAAAGGGCGCGCCCATGCCATATATGCAGGACAACGGGCGGATAAATTTTTATTTCGGCATTTTCAACCCCCGGATAGCCTGCAGGCCGCTCCGGCTGACAAACATTGAGCTGGAGCCGGGGGAGACAGTCCGGAACGTCCACATATCCGACAGCGCCAGATGGCTTGTCGCCGGCGCTGCCAGCGGCCCCGAAGACCAGCTTACGACGCACGTCATCATAAAGCCGCAGTTACCCGACATAGCGGCGAATATGCTGATACACACCGACAGGCGCACATATTCGCTGGAGCTGGTCTCCATATCCGAGGGACAGTACATGCCGTTCGTCGGTTTTGTGTACCCGGAAGTTCCGGCGGGGACCAAGGCCGCCGACG
Source organism: Synergistaceae bacterium (assembly GCA_009778055.1). Lineage (GTDB taxonomy): Bacteria > Synergistota > Synergistia > Synergistales > Aminobacteriaceae > WRKN01. Next base: position 1,291 of record WRKN01000021.1, on the reverse strand, counting down.
CGGAATCCTGGTCGGCGCTTCTTTCCCTGTACCAGCGCGCCGACGATATAAAAACCGCCGACGCTCCCGCGGCGCGCGCGGCTGAACTCGGAGCTAGGTCCGTCAACCCGGAGAACGTGTTCACGCGGTACACCATAAGCGTATCGAGGGGCGGCAACATCGCGTGGAAGCCCACCTCGGTTTACGACGCGAGGGGGCATACGTACATAGTGATGCCGGAGCGAATGCAGGTGACGGAGTCGCCGGCGTTTTTCATAAAGGCGGACGGGCGCGAGAAGCTGACTAATTACCGGGTCGAGGGCAACCTCTACATCGTAGACAGGTTGTTTGACATAGGCATACTCCAGGTGGGCGGAGACAGAGTGGTCATCTACAGAGACGTAAAAGTCGCGGCCCCCGAGACGGAATAGAACGGAAGAAGGTGTGACGGTCATGGCAGATAAAGGCAGCTCCACGGATTTTTTTGTACCGGACTTCACGGAGGAGAGCAAAGGCGGGAAAAAGCGCGTAAAAAACTGGCCCAGAAGCACGAGGATAATTTGGACGATTGCCGCCTCCCTCGCGCTTGTGATGGTCATTATCGTGTTCAACATGGATGACGACCGGAGGAGCCGGCGCACTCCGATAAGCGCAATTCCCGAGGTGCGGGACGTGAACCCGGCCACCGGGCTTTTCAGCAACGCGGACGCCGTTCGTGAGATGGTTTACAGAAACCTCAGGGAGCAGATAGCGGCCGAGTTGAGCGAGTCGATGCAGGGAACGCCTGCCGCCGCGGAGCCTGAAAGGCCCCAGGCAAGTACGCGGGTTGTGCGCAGGCCCCCCTCCGCCGAATACCAGAGCGCCCGGCAGAGGGGAACGGCGGCTTTCGTGGCGCCTTCCGGCATAAGTTTGGGAATCGGGGGCGGGGACGGCCCTGACGCCTCCGCCGCGCCCGGCGGCGATACCTTGAATCAACTCCTGTCAGCGATGGGCACAGGCGACGCCGGTGTTCTAGGCGCCTTGGGCGCCGGCGGTGGGGGGGGTGTGGCGGGAATAATGCCCCGCGACATAGTAGGTTCCGATCCCAACGCGGCCAACGTAGCCCACCAGGACAGGATGAACGCTTTTCTCAGAACGAACGCCGGCGCGGGCGCCGCCTCTTCCGTGCAGTCGGAATACCTGTCTTCAGGTCCCCGTCCCCCGCTCTCGCCCTACGAACTCAAGACCGGCTCCATAATCAGCGGCGTTATGGTGGGGGGTATCAACAGCGACCTGCCGGGCACGATACTGGGGCAGGTGACGGAGAATGTCT
>WRKN01000020.1 GCA_009778055.1 Synergistaceae bacterium | reverse complement strand
CCGCATCGCTGAAATGCGCACGGGAGAGGGTAAAACTTTGGCGGCCACCTTGGCGGTCGTACTGAACGCGTTCTCCGGGCAGGGCGTTCACCTGATAACCGTCAACGACTACCTGGCCAAGCGCGACGCGGCCTGGATGGGTCCTATTTACAATTTTCTCGGGCTGTCCGTGGGAGTGATATACCCATATATGCCGCCGAACGAGCGCTACGACGCCTACCGCGCCGACGTTACCTACGGCACCAACAGCGAGTTCGGTTTCGATTACCTGCGAGACAACATGGTCATGCACAAAGACCAGATGGTTCAGCGAAAGCATTCTTTTTGCATAGTGGACGAGGTCGACTCGATCCTGATCGACGAAGCTCGCACCCCGTTGATTATATCCGGGCCGTCTGACGACAACGTGGATTTGTACGTCAAAGCCGACGCCGTGGCCAGGCAGCTCAAGGAGGGCTCGGACTACGAAAAAGACGAAAAAGAGCGCAACATAGCCATGACCGAGGCCGGTATCCAGAAGTGCGAAAACCTCATGAAAATGCCGGACCTATTCTCCGACGCCGCTCATTCGGAGCTGGCTCACCGCATCACACAGTCGCTGAAAGCGCATCGCCTTTTTCAGCGCGACGTGGATTACGTGGTTGCGAACGGTGAAATAACCATCGTGGACGAATTCACGGGACGACTCATGGTGGGACGCCGTTACTCCGATGGGCTTCACCAAGCTATAGAGGCCAAAGAGCGGGTCAAAGTCGGCCGCGAGAGTCAAACCTTGGCAACGATAACGCTGCAAAACTACTTCCGCATGTATCGTAAGTTGGCCGGCATGACCGGAACTGCCGCGACCGAGGCGGAGGAATTCAAAGAAATATACGGCCTGAGCGTCGTGACCATACCGACGCACAAAGACATGATCCGCACCGACAATCCCGACGTTATATACGGCACGGCAGTCGAGAAATACAAAGCTGTTACCGATGAGGTACAGGAGTGTAACGAGCGAGGACAGCCGGTTCTGGTCGGCACCACCTCCATCGAAAACTCCGAGCGCGTCAGCAAGCTCCTGAAAGCACGTAAAATTCCCCATCAGGTTTTGAACGCCAAACACCATGAAAAGGAAGCCTATATAGTGGCGCAAGCCGGTCATCTCGGCGCGGTTACGGTCGCCACGAACATGGCGGGACGCGGAACGGACATCATGCTGGGCGGAAACCCGGAGTTTCTGTCCAAGGAAAAACTATTGTCCGATCGCCCGTCGATAAACTGGAAAATCAAGGCGCTGGATGCCGACGACGTTTACGGTTACTTCGTCCAATACGCAAACGTTATGCCGGAGGACCTTGCGAAAAACTACATGAGGGACAGGCGCATGTCCGGCGTGGGGGAGGTTGAAGGAACCTACGTCGAGTTTTTGAAAGACTCGTTTACACAGATCAAAAACGCCTACGAGACGTACCTTGGGTACTTCCGCGCCAAGTGTCAGGAAGAACACGACGGGGTCGTCGAACAGGGCGGACTGGCCATAGTCGGAACTGAGAGGCACGAGGCAAGGCGTATCGACAACCAGCTCCGGGGACGCTCCGGGCGTCAGGGAGACCCGGGGGGAAGCCGTTTTTATCTGTCGCTGGAGGACGACCTGCTGCGCCTTTTCGGCTCCGAGAAAATACAGGGCTTAATGGGGAAACTCGGCATGACGGACGGCGAAGCTATCGAGTCCTCCATGCTGACCAAGGTCATCGAATCCTCCCAGCACAAGGTTGAACAGATGCACTTCGATGTAAGGAAACAGCTTCTAGCGTACGACAACGTCATGAACAACCAGCGCGAGGCCATATACACCGAAAGGCAGAGAATCCTCCTTGAAGAGGACATAGTTGACTACGGGTGGGGAATTATAGAGGGAGTCATCGAAGAAATGCTGGATCGGTATTTCCCGGAACAGGAAGAGCCCGACGTGAAGCGCGCTGTGTCCCGTGTCAGGGCGCTCTTCGGCCCCGGCACGGAAGCCGCCGAAACCATAGGCAGGCTGGACAGCCGGTCCGGCATGGAAGTCGTCCGGGAGGAAATAGTAGCTTCCATAAAGGCGCGTTACGACAAAAAAATCGGGGATCTTACCCCCGAAACCGCGTCCGGGCTTTTGCGTTACGTGGTTTTGAACACCCTGGACGACGACTGGCGCGACCATCTGCTCGCCATGGATGAGCTGCGCCGCGGCATAGGCTTGCGTTCAATCGGGCAAAAGGATCCTTTGGTGGAATATCAATTTGAGTCGTATAATCTTTTTCAAGGGATGATGCTGCGGATTCGGGAATCGTTCACGGAACAATTCTTCAGGGTGCGGGTAATTTCGGAGGGCGCGGCGCGGCGCGAGCGCAAGACATCGGAGGTTCGGGATTTTCAACTGCCCGCTTTCAATCAGGCGGCCGCGTACAACGACGATCTTCCTCAGCCCGCCGGCGAAGGCAAACTGGAGCCGTTCCGGAAAAGCGTTAAAATAGGGCGTAACGACCCGTGTAGCTGCGGAAGCGGGAAAAAATACAAACACTGCTGCGGCAAATAAAAAAGGCAAGGCAAATTGTATGAAGGTAAATTATGGAGGGATGGCAATGAAATCGAAATGGCTTGTTTTGGCGTTTGCGCTTTTACTTTTTTCATTATGCGCGCCCGCTCGGACAGCGGAGGCTTTCGATTTCACTTACAATCTGCGCTCCATGATTCAAAGGAACCCGGATTTTTCGACATACTCGGAAACGGGCGCGCGCGGTCCCGACGGAGTGATATGGCTGAAACGCGTTGACATCGGCGTCGCTCCGGAGGGAGGCGTCGAGCGCCAAACCATGTGGATTCTGCTTGCCCGCGAGGGGCTGCCGCCCAGATGGCTGTCCTGGAATATCCCAGTGCCCAAAGGAGGAACGGCTGAATTCCTGGAAGCCTCGGTATATTCCGTTCCGGACGCCGAAAAGATAGGAACTGCCATTCCTGGTCCCACCTTTGGTGATACGGTACGTTCCGCAGCCTTTTCCGGCCTCCCGGAGGAATTTATTCTGGTTGTGCATTACAGGGAGGTTTTTCCCGAAAAACTTTCCGTTGACGACCTTGTGTGGACAAGCGAGTCCCTGCCGGTGTGGGAGACGGCTATACGTGTCACGGTTCCGGCCGGACACCCGTTTTACTATTTTTCCAGCCCCAACCACACCCCTCAGGAGGTAAAGGTCAACGACCGCACGGCATACGAGTGGCATGTGCTCAACACCGCGGCGGAGGTTAGTCCGTCCATTCGCGTGGCGGATCGCGAGTACGTGGTTTTCGGCTCGCGCGGTGACAGGAGAAACTTCGCGCGGTTTATCAGGGGCTTGGAAGGGGGGGTACGGCTTCCGCCTCCGCCTCAGGCCGTACGCGACATGTCCGGCAGGCGGCGCGACGCGAAATTTGTCGAAAACGTGTTGAGCTGGCTTTATGAGCAGCCAGGGATTGTTTTGACAAGCGAGCCTAGAGAGGTTCCGGCAGAAGCCCCTTGGACAGCAAGGGAAAAATTGCTTTTGGCCCATAACTGGCTCAAAGAGGCCGGAGTGAGCGCGCGGTTGTTCTGGCGGCTGCCCTATGCCCCGGGAAACGACAGACCGGCCTGCGAAGCCGCCATTGTCGATCCGCTGCTGGAGGTTTCGCTGCCTGATTCTAAAAGCGGCGCTTTCTACTTTGACATGGAGCGCCCCCCTCGGGCGGGAGGGAACGGGCCTCTGTTCGGCGGGATTGTATACGGTATTGCTCAGGGAGTCGGCGATAACCTCGAGGAACGTGTGCCGCCCCCCCAGAAAGCCGCCGAGAACCGTCTGAGCGCCAGATTTAACCTGAGCCTGAGCGAGAACGGCATCATGACAGGGACAATTCAAATCACGGCGCGGAACGCCTGGCGTCAATTCCTGTTTCCAGGAAAACCTACGAGCGGCGACCTTACCGATTGGATGAAGAGCATGTTTACGCAGGTTCCGCGTTACAGCGACGTGACGTTCAGGGAGACGAGGACGGAGAACGTGGTCACAGTCACGTTGTCCGGAACTCAGATGATAAGAGGAACGGAAGGCAGTCACATCATGACCTCGCCTCCTCCCCTGGTTCCGAAATGGTTTGGAAACCTCAGCTCGGGACCTTTCCCATACAGCCTTAACTTTCCGTTTGTCATGGAAGCTAAATTGACGCTGGCGCTGCCCGCGTCGACGGTAAACGCGCTGCTTCCCCCGCAGGTCGCGCAGGGCGCGGGAAAGATAAGATACTCCGAGTCGCACAGGCTGGACAAAAGGAAAAGATTTCTTGCCGAAGCTCAAATTACGGTGGATACGACATCCATATCCGGAACCGAGGCGACTCGTCTCAACGAAGCCCTCTGGAACTGGCGGGCGTTCATGACACACCTGCTGCCCGTGCAGTTGAGGGCAAGATAGTTTTATATACTTTGGAGGTTTGTTCGTGCTGGGTAGTTCAATCGAGATTTACTTGAAAAACATGTTGTTAAAAGCGGTGGAGGGGGTCGCGGCGAGTCGGGGCAAACTTGAAAAATTACCCGTTTCGTTTATGCCCGAAGTAGAACGGCCTAAGCGCGAAGGGCAGGGAGACCGTTCTTCAAGCGTCGCGATGCAGCTTGCGAAGCTGATGGGCATACCGCCCCGCGAACTGGCCGCCGAAATAGCCGCCTCGCTGAGTAACGAAAATAACGAAAACAACGGAATCATTGACAAAATCGAGGTCGCCGGCCCGGGTTTCATCAATTTTTTCCTGTCCGGCAAATGGTTGATGAACGTCGTGACCGAGATACTGGCCGCGCGTGACGCTTACGGTTCTTCCGACCTTGGCGCGGGGCGCAGGGCGCAGGTGGAGTTCGTGAGCGCCAACCCGACCGGCCCCCTGCATATAGGGCATGGACGCGGCGCGGCCGTGGGAGATTCCCTGGCGAACCTTCTGGCCTTCACAGGCTGGAAGGTCGAGCGCGAGTACTACATCAACGACGCCGGACTGCAGATGGAAATATTGGGCCGCTCGACGCAGTCGCGTTATTTCGAGCTTCATGAGCGCTCGGAACTCGCGCCCTTCCCGGAGGACGGCTATAAGGGTGAATATATTTACGACCTGGCGAAAGACGCCGCGGTAAAAGAAGGAGACAGATTTCTGTCTGTTCCCCCTTCGGAAAGCCTGTCATGGTTCAGCCGGTTTGCGGGCGACACCATTTTGAGCAGGATAAAAAAAGATTTGGAGGACTTCGGCGTGCGTTTCGACGTGTGGTTCTCGGAAAGCAGCCTGTATACCCGTAATCTGGTCCCGGAGGCAATGGAACACCTGAAACGCCGCGATTACGCGTTTGAAGCCGACGGCGCGCTCTGGTTCAAGGCGTCCGATTTCGAGGACGAAAAGGATCGTGTGCTCATAAGGAATAACGGGGCCCCCACGTATTTCGCTTCGGATATCGCTTATCATAAGGAAAAATTTGACCGGGGGTTCGACAGGGTCATAGACATATGGGGAGCCGACCATCACGGTTACATTCCGCGTATGAAAGCCGGCGTGGAGGCGATAGGAAGAAAACCGGACGATTTAGATGTTCTTTTGATACAATTTGTTAATCTGGTGCGCGACGGGACACAGGTTCCTATGTCCACGCGAGCTGGGCAGTTCGTTACACTGCGGGATGTGGTGGACGAGGTAGGGGTAGACGCCACGCGGTATTTTTTCCTGATGCGGCGCAGTGACAGCCAGCTTGATTTCGATTTGGAACTGGCAAAGCGCGCCGGCAACGACAACCCCGTTTACTACGTCCAATATGCTCATGCGCGCATATGCAGCGTTATGCGGGAAATGAGGGAACGAGGAATGAAAATGCCTGAAACCGGGGAGCTGTCGCCGGTTGTTTTCGAGGAGGAGGAGGCGCGGAAGCTGGTAAACTGCCTGGCAGTTTTCCCGCGGGAAATGGAGAACGCGTCGAAAGAACTGGCGCCTCACTACATAACCGGTTACGCGTTCAATCTAGCCGGGTGCTTCCACTCCTTCTACAATTCAAGCCGTATTCTCGGGGAACCCGCGCCTGTAGAGGCAGGGCGTTTGTTGCTGACTTTGGCCGTCAAGGCGGTGCTTGCCCGCTGCCTGGCCCTCATTGGCGTCTCGGCCCCGGAAAAGATGTAGCTTATGCCGCGCCTGAGGTGGATGTTTATCGCGGCGTTTGCCACGCTGCTCTTTTTCATAGCCGCTACGGTGTACTGTTTCGAGTTTCAGAAACTGGCGCGACTGAAACTTGCCGTGACCGACGGTTCCGCCAGGCTGGCTGAAAAGGAGCGCAGCGTCATAAATTACAGGGAAAAAGTCGCTTTCTACAGAACGGAAGAGGGGATGGCGCACCTGGCGAGAGAGCAATACAATCTCGTTTTTCCGGGTGAACTGGTTTACGTTGTAAAAATAGATTCTTCGGAAAACGTCGTGGAGGTGGTTCGACCTTGAGAAAAGATCTGGAGAGCTGGCTCAGAGGGGGAACGGAACAGGAAGCCGTAACCGTAACCGAAGCTGTGATTGACGTCATTGAATTACAGCTTCCGATTACACTTTCCCCGGCCGAGCCTGAAAACCCTCCGGAAGCCGAAAATGCTGCGGACGAGGTTTTGAATGACGCTTTAAACGAAACCGGTGGTGAACAAATGAATACGGAATTTCAGCCCGAGCCGGCTCAAGAAGCCGAAGTGGCCGAAGCGGAAACTAAGGAAACAGAGTCCGTTACGGAGAAAATTTTCGTGAGCGCGGCGGCGGCTGCGGAAAATCTCCCAGAGGACGACCTTGGGGACGAAGGGCACAAAAAACGGCCCGCGTTGGAATTGCTGGAAGAGACCGGCTCTCGTATCGCAATGCGGATGAGGCACATAAAGAACACGAAGCGCGCTTCCAATGTGCATGAACAAAGCGGATTCCGCAAAAACCGCGCGCGCTTTTTCACCATGTGCGTCGTCGCGGTTATGCTCGTCGGCACGTTTACGGCGCTGTACCGCAACATGCAGCGCAACTCCTACGGCGCGATGATGGAAAGGGCCCGCGCGTTGTACGCGCAGGAACAATACTCCGCCGCCCTGGAGGTGTACGATACGGTGTCGCGTGAGTATCCCGGCAGAATCGAACCGCTTTTGGGGACTGCTCATTCCGCCGAGCGGATAGGGCGCGTGGACGAAGCCATAACGGCTTACCGTTCGAGCTTGGAGCTATTACCGCCCAGCGCCGCATACTCGATGTCAGGCGTCCTTTACGAGATCGGACGGCTCTACGTTACGCTCAAGGCCTGGGACAAAGCGCAGGAGAGCTTCGAGGCCGCCATAGCGGCCGACTCCGTTAATTACGGGGCTTACTTCTCCCTGGGCAACTCCCTGGAGGAGCAGGATCAGCCGGACAAAGCGCTCCTGGCCTACAGGCAGGCTCTGGAGCTGAGTCCCTCTTCCGACGCCGCCAATGAAGCCGTAAGGCGGGTGTCGCTTGTCCTGTCCTCCAGGGAGGAGTTGGAGAAGAACGCGCTCAGGGAGCAAAAGTACGAACAGGCGATACAATCCGGCGGCGTGGCGCTGCAAGGCGAACGATACCGCGAGGCCTCCCAGTATTTCGCAGACGCCCTTGCCATACGCAGCGACGACGCGAACGCATGGGTGGGATTCGGAGAAGCGCGCTTCAAACTGGGAGACGTGGGGGGAGCGGTCAGTTCCATGGAAAGGGCTCTGGAAAGAGACCCGGAGCACGAACGAGCCAAGTCGAGACTCAACGAAATAAACAGAAGCAACACCCGCCCGCGCCAAAGCAGCCCCGCTTCGTCTCCGCGCAGCTCTACAAGAAACAACGCCCCGAAAGCACAGGCGACGTTGACCAGGGAAGCTCTGTTCGGCGCGGGGGTAGAACTGTACCATAAAGGGGAATACGATAAAGCCTTTGACTCCTTCATCGCCTGCCTGCGCTCTCCCGAAAGAAGTTTTCTTCCGTCCGCGCCTCTGGCCGGCGCTCCAGGTCCCGTCTGGAGAGGTTTTCAAGTCAGGCTGAACGTCCCGAACGACGCCAGGCTGTTGTCGGAGGCAGTGCGACTGAACCCCATGGACAGAGACCTTTACGTAAATCTTTCGATGGCCGGCACAAAGATGGGCCTGGACAGGGAAACCATGCGTTCCGCCTTGAACGAAGCTCATTCGCACGCGCTTCTGAGGGCAGGCAGTAGATAACCCGAGTAGATTTTTTATGAGATTATAAATGGAGGTTTTTAGAAAATGAGCGATGTTTTTAAAAAAGCCCGCGAAAAAGCGAAAGACGCCCTGGGGCAGTCCGTTGTCAAAGAACTATTGAAAAAGGAGTACGAAGCGGTCTACGTGCCCACGAAGGAGGCGGCGTTGGAGGAGGTTCTTAAACTGATTCCGGAAAAAGCGTCCGTCGGTGTCCCGGGCTCGGTAACTATCCGTGAGATAGGCGCTATGGAAAAACTGGAGGAACGCGGCTGCGCGGTTTACCACCACTGGGATCCAAACCTTACGCCGGAGGCGCGTTCTCAGGTTCTGATGGACGAGTTCTGCGCGGATTATTTTCTGACCAGCGCCAACGCTATAACCCGCGACGGCAAAATCGTAAACATCGACGGCAACGGCAACCGGGTCAGCGCGATGGCGTGGGGCCTTAACACTCTGATTTTCGTTATAAGCGTCAATAAGGTAGCCCCGGATCTCGAAGCCGCCATAGAGCGGAGCAGAACCGCGTCGCCGCCAAACGTAATCCGGCTGAACGGCAGCACTTCGTGCTCACAAACCGGCAGTTGCGTTAACTGCGAGTCGCCTTCACGCATCTGCAGGGCCGTTTTGATACTGGAGCGGGCCGTTAAAGGGCGAAAAACACATGTCATAATGGTGGGTGAGGATTTGGGATTCTGATTCCAAATTAAAAAGATGACGCAAAAAGACAAAATTGCCTTGATTATGGCCGGAGGGCAGATGCTCCACAGGTGCGCCTCCGATGAATCCGAGGCAGCGGCGCTCACGGAAGAGGATTTTCTCGCGTATTTCCGGGATGAGATCAGGGAAAAGTTTTATGTGGTCAACTGGAGCTGTCAGCCGATAAGCCACTATACCCTGCGGATGTACAGTGACGTTATCCGGCTTGCGGGCGCCCAGATAGAGGCGGGAGCGGCCGGCGTGGTTCTCACGTGCGGGACGCAGGCAATGGCGGAGGCGGCTTATTTTGCCGACCTGGTATGGACGTACCCTCAGCCGCTCATAATCACGTCCTCGGTATACCCCGCGGAAACGCCGGGCTCGGAAACCGCGCTTCACGTTTCGCAGTCGGTGCGCGCCGCGGAGTCGCGGGCCTGTTGGGGGCAGGGGGTTCTCGTTTGCGTGCAGGATCAAATTTACGCCGCGTCGGAGGTTTGTCATTTGTCCAACTACGGCCGTTTTGGGCATTCTTCCTTTTCTTTCGGACCGGTCGCCGTTTTTCCCGGACCCTATGACGAGCTTGTGCGCTTCCGCAAGGTTTCCCGCGGCAGAATCATGGATATAGACGTCTCTCCCGCCCGCAACGTAGAGATTCTGGAGGCTTCCCTCGGGGGCGGAGACGTGCTGTTGAACGCCCTTCTCGACGGGCGCGTGGCCGAATTGGACGGGCTTGTCATATCGGCCTTCGGGGACGGGGATGTTCCCCCGTCGTGGGGGCCGCTTTTGCGCAGGGTGCTGCGCGCCGACACGCCGGTTGTTTTGGCTTCGCGCTGCCCTATAGGCTACGTTCGCTCCGGAATTGATTTCGAGGGCAGCGCCAGGCGTCTTCTGGAAATGGGATTGATCAGCGCCGGCACGCTGACGCCGCTGCAGGCGCGAATACGTCTGGCCGTGGGGCTGGGCGCCGCGCTTCCGGACCAGGAGCTGCGCGCCTACATGCTGGACAGACTGGACAAATAATGCCGATAGTCGCCGTCGTAGGACGCCCCAACGTAGGAAAGTCGTCTATTTTCAACCGTATGCTGGGACGCCGCGAGGCCATCGTGGACGACACCCCGGGTGTCACGCGCGACCGCCTTTACGGCGAAGCCGAATGGGACGGACGCTCGTTTTACGTGGTTGACACCGGCGGTATTCTGGGCGAGCAGACGCAGTTCAGCGCGGGAATAGAGTCACAGGTACGAATGGCGTTGTCCGAGTGCGACGCGGCCTTATTTGTAATTGACGGAACCGTCGGCGTGACCGCCGCGGACGAGGCTGTGGCCCTTCTTTTGCGGCGCAGCGGGCGTCCCGTTGTGGTGGCGGTAAACAAAATAGACGACGTTAAGCACGACGACAGGGTTCCCGACGCCTACTCGCTTGGCTTTGACGACGTGATCGGAGTGAGCGCCGTACACAAGCGCAACATGGACGAACTCATGGACCGGCTCGTCGAAAAGCTGCCGGCGGACGAAGACCGGCGCGAAGAAGACGAGATACGCGTCGCCATAGTCGGGCGTCCCAACGTCGGTAAATCCAGCCTTCTGAACAAACTGGCGGGGGAGGAGCGCTCTCTGGTCAGTCCTGTGGCCGGGACGACCAGGGATCCCGTGGACACGTCGGTCGTCATGGAGGGACGCCGGTTTCGGCTTGTAGACACGGCGGGTTTGCGTAAAAAAAGCCGAATGAATTCCGATTTGGAATACTACTCTTTCGTCCGTACTCTGGCGGCCATCGACCGCGCCGACGTGGCGCTTCTGCTAATGGAAGCGGACGAGCCCTGCGCCGACCTGGATAAAAAAATCGCGGCTCACGTGATTGAAAAAGGCGTAGGATTGATTTTACTTATCAATAAGTGGGATCTTCTGTCGAAAAAAGAGAAACTTGGCGATAAAATGATGAAAGAAATTCGCGATAAGACGCCCTTTTTGTCATGGGCCCCGGTTCTTTTCATCTCGGCCCTGAACGGGCGTGGAGTGTCCAAAATAGCTTCAGCGGCCGCAGGGGTTTTTGAAAACCGCCGCCGCCGCATTCCGACCAACGTGCTGAACCGGCTTATGCGCGACGTAGGGGCGTTCGACAGGTTACCGTCGGACAAGCGGGGGAAATCCCTGAAAATTTATTACTGCAGCCAGTCCGGCGTGGAACCTCCGACTTTCGTGTTTTTTGTAAACGACCCGGAGATCGTCGACGGAGCTTTTGAAAACCATGTACGGAAAAAACTGAGGGAGCTGGCGGCCGTTTCGGAAGAAGAAACCGGCGGGTTCTCCGGAAGCCCGGTTCGGACGTACTGGCGCGGCAGAAACGAAGAAAATCAAAACAGGGAGGTATGGTAGGCGATGAAGCGTATATTGGTCGTGGATGATAACATTACCAACCTCAAACAGGCTCAGGCGCTGCTCGCCGGCAAGTACGACATCATGCTCGCCAAATCCGGGGAATCCGCGCTTAAAATATGCGCGCAGGAGCGCCCGGGTATGATACTGCTTGACGTGGACATGCCCGGCATGGACGGCTTTGAAACCATCAAAAATTTGAAGCAGGATCCCGCTCTGAACCAAATCCCCGTAATTTTCCTCACCGCCGACCACTCGACCGAAACCGAGATCAAGGCGCTGGAATCCGGAGCCGTGGACTTCGTGACCAAGCCGATAAACAAGGAAATACTGCTGCACAGGCTCAACCTTCACCTGGGACTCGTCGACTATCACTCGTCGCTCGAAAACTCGGTGAAGGAGCTGGAGGACAACATCGTCATCTCTTTCGCTGAGCTGGTGGACTGCAAGGAAAATAACACGGGCACTCACGTCCTGCGCACCGGAAGTTTCGTTCGTCTGCTTGCCGCCGAACTGCTGGCCAGGGGAAAGTTCACGGAAGAGCTGACGGAGGAGATACTGGACATGATGGCGCGGGGCGCTCCGTTTCACGACATAGGGAAAATCGGCGTCAGCGACGTGCTGCTTCAAAAACCCGGTCCCCTGACGGAAGAAGAATACGCGGAGGTCAAGAATCACACTATCACAGGTTCGGAACTCCTGAAAACAATTTACGACCGGGCCCCCACGCAGCACTATCTCAAATATGCCAGCATTATTGCCGAGGGGCATCATGAGCATTACGACGGCGGAGGATACCCGTGCGGCCTGAGCGGGGACGAAATTCCGCTTTGCTGCAGAATCGTCTCGATTGCGAACGTGTATGACGCCTGCCTTACCGAACGCGTATACCGCAAGGCTCGGAGCCACGAAGAGGCGTGCGCCATCATCATGGAAGGCCGGGGGACGCAATTCGATCCCGAGATAGTCGACGTGTTTGCGTCTATCAAAGATAAATTCGCGGAGCTTAGCACGGAACTGCGAGTCGAGTTCCCAGACGCGGGAAAGGAGCTGTTCGATGGCGCAAATATTGGTAGTTGACGATAACCTGGTCAGCCTCAAACAAATTCGCGCTCTGCTGGGTGACGCCTACGACGTATCGCTGGTCAAATCCGGGCCTCAGGCACTGCAGGTATGCTATCGGGAAAGGCCGGATCTGATTTTGCTGGACATAGACATGCCGGAGATGGACGGATTTGAAACCCTCGCCAGGCTGAAATCCAACCCATACACAGCAAGCATACCCGTCATTTTTCTGACCGGCAATACCGACGCCGCAACGGAAGTTCGCGGACTCGGCGCCGGCGCCAAGGATTTTTTGACCAAACCTGTCGAACAGCGCCTGTTGAAGCACAGAATAAACCTGCATCTGAGCTTCGACTCCTACCAAAGGCATCTGGAGCGCTCGGCCACTGAACTGTCCAACAGCGTGGCGGTTTCGTTTTCGGAGATGATAGAGTGCCGAGATGAGAACACCGGCAAACACGTCATCCGCACGAGCAGATACGTGAGGAAAATTGGCGAGTACCTCAGGAGTAAAGGGGTCTACCCCGATGAACTCACGGAAGAATCCCTGGAAATGATGGAACGCGGAGCGCCCATGCACGACATAGGCAAGATCGGCATCAGCGACCGGGTACTTCTGAAGCCGGGGCGTCTTGACGACAACGAATTTGCCCTCATGAAAAAACACACAACTATAGGCGCCGATATATTGGAGCATATGTACGCCCGGACGCCCTCCCTGCGCTACCTGCGGTACGCGAAGATGATCGCCGCCTCTCACCATGAGCGTTACGACGGGTGCGGATATCCATGCGGCCTGGCCGGCGAAGCGATACCTCTGTGCGGGCGGATTATGTCTGTGGCCGACGTTTACGACGCGCTGGTGGAAGACCGCGTATACCGCAAAAAGCTCAGCAACGAGGAGGCGTTTTCCATCATACATGAAGGAAAGGGCAAACAATTCGACCCCAATGTAGTCGACGCGTTTGAGGCTATTTATGACGAATTGGTCTCGGAGAAAGGATTGCCGGTATAACGAGCTTCAATATTGAACGTTATTTACCCCACATAAAACTTTCACCTGGCGGGTGGAAGCTTTATGTGGGGTAAATTAATTTTCCCAGCGTCTTTTCCGCGTTTTACGATCAATACCCGTATTTTGCTTTTTCCTCGTCCCAGTCCCAATCTTCAGGACGCGGAATACCGAATTCCTCCGGTGATTTATCCGCCATGCCGGCGTCGTAGAGTACCCAGGCATAGGCCGCGTACTGATAATCCAGTACTCTGTCGGCCTCCTCGCCATAGCGGGTGATAATTTCATATGCCATACTCTCGGCGAATTCCTTCATTTCCGGTTGTTGGCACGCCCATATAAACGCCTCTTCCAATTTATCAACGATTTCCCTGGGCGCGTCGCGGGGGAGCATTACGGGCCAGGTCTCCGCCAGGTCGGGGATGTTTCTGAATATGGGCCCCAGGCTGGTGATGGGGGGAATTATAACGGAGTCAATCTGGAAAGGTTCTCTCCGGTTGAGGAATAGAACTTTTAACTGCCCGGCGCGTACATAGTCAATACCCGCCGAGAAGGAGATGGAACCAATCTCAATCTCACCGGCAATGACGGAGAGGCAGGTAGCCCCGTCTCCGCCGGAGGTGACGTAGTCGATTTCCGCGCCAATGCCGACCGTCTTTACGAACGCTTCGGCAAAAGCATGAATCCCGGCTCCCAGCGAGGATACTCCAATTTTGGCTCTTCCTTCTTTCAAAGCGTTGACGGCGTCCTCGACTGTGTGAATACCCGACTTCTCCGGGTTTACAATGAGGGCGGCGGGACCCTGAATGTGATGGAAACCGTACCAGTTCCAAGGTACGCCCTGCGTTGACGTTCCGGTGATGAGGAATCCGCCGAAACAGCCGGACCCTGTCGCGAACATGCTGTAGCCATCCCTTGGAAGGCTCATGACGTGTTCGGCGGCAACAGCGCTGGCCGCTCCCGGCATGTTGACGACGTTGACGGTCTCGCCAAGATACCGCTCCATCAGCGCGACCAACGGACGAACTGCCGTGTCTGTGCCGCCCCCGGCCCCGAATCCGACGAACAGGGTCGGAGCTTTTTTATCCCAAACTTTTTTCTCATCCGCATCCGCCGCAAAAACTAAACCTGCCGCAGCTAAAACTACGAGCGCCGCAGCCGCAAAAAATCCAAATTTCTTCATCCCGCCGCCTCCTTAGCGATAATAAACTTGTTTCCCAGAACCTCCTCAAGACGTTCGCTCATCGACGCGTATTCCAGGTTTTCCAGTTGTTCTCTCAGCCATTCCACCAGTTCGGACTGCGAATCGTAAGTGTAACTTTCCAGCTTGTCCATCGCCGTGTCCATGGCGGCTATGTCGAATTTCGAGCAGGCTTCGCTCAGCTTCCCGAGCAGCTCCGCGTCGGGGGCGGCTACGTGTTCTTTCGCGCCGCTTTCCCCCCCGGCGCTTTCCTTTAACAGGTCGGACGCCGCCTTGAGCAGCGCCTCGGCTTCTTTAATAAAGGGACCGTTATCCCGCATTACGGCGGTGAAGTTGCCGTCTTTAGCCGCGTCCTCCAGAGCCTCGGCCAATTTGCCTACCTTTTTCGCGGAAATGCCGTAGCTCGACCCTTTTATTCCGTGTATGGTCACTGCGTAATCCTTCAGCGATTCTTCCGACACGAAGCGCAGCTTGTCCAAAAGAGCGGGCGTATGCGTCGCGTAAGAGCGGATTACCCCCAGATAAGCGTCAAGTCCGTAACGCAGCGCCCCCTCCGCTATGTCAAGCCCCAGATGTATCCATTCCGAGAAAGAGCGGCCGCCGAGAGAATTTTCCTCGACCTCGTCGGACTGTTCCGTTTCATGAGTTTTTTCGCCGAGCGCCGCTTCGAGTCCCGGGTTGCGCGGTATCCATTTGTTTATGACGGCGTCCAGTTTCAATATGTCTATCGGCTTGGACAGGAAACCCTGAAAGCCGTTATTCAGAAAAAACTCCTCGTTTCCCACCAGCGCGTTGGCCGTCAGAACCACGACCGGGATATTTTCGGCGTACTCCGTGCCTGTTTCCCGGATTGCCCTGAGCGCCTCTATGCCGTCCATCTCGGGCATCATGTGATCCATAAGGATCAAGTCGTATCTGGTCTTTTCCTCGCGCATTATCTCCACGGCCTGCCTGCCGCCGGACGCGCAGTGTACAGTCAATTCGTAAGGCGTCATGAGTCCTTTAGCCACGTCCAAATTCGTAAAAACGTCGTCCACTACAAGAACTTTTCCATAGGGAATACGCCTGCGCGTCAATTTTTGGCCGCGGCGGTTTTCCTCCATTCGGAAAGTACTCAGGTTCCGCGCCGTTTCCGGGCCGATCGGCGCAGGATCCGTTATAACCTGGCGAATTGACGCTTTGAAGCTGGAACCTTTGCCGTACTCGCTCTTTACTTCTATCGAGCCTCCCATCATGTCAACCAGGTTTTTGCATATGGACAAGCCAAGGCCGGTTCCCTCTACCTTACGGTTTTTCCACATGTCGAGCTGACCGTATTCCGAAAAAAGTCTGCCAAAATCCTCTTTTTTGATCCCCCGCCCGGTGTCGCTCACCACGAATTCCATCCGCGCCTCGTTTTCCCGTCCGCTTTCTCCGTCCTGTCCGCCGCATTTTATGGAGAGCGTGACCTTCCCCTCGTCGGTGTACTTGAACGCGTTGCTCAAAAGGTTGGTCAGCACCTGCCTGATCCTCAATTCGTCTCCGTAAAACTGGACGGGGATGTTTTCGTCTATGTCGGTCTCGAATGTTACAGATTTTCCGGCCAGAAGCGGCACGTTTTGATGTATAGTGTCGCTGACGAGGCTCGCGAAGTGGTATTTGACCGGGACGAGCTGGAATTTTCCCGACTCGATCTTCGACATGTCCAGAATGTCGTTTACGATACTGAGCAGCAAAGTTCCGGCTCTGTGTACCTTTCCCAGATTTTCGAGCGTTTGGGTGTTCAAGTCGTTGCGCAGCTCTATCTCGGTCAGCCCTATGACGGCGTTGAGCGGGGTGCGTATCTCGTGGCTCATGTTGGCAAGAAATATGGTCTTGGCCTGAGACGCTTCCACGGCCTTCATTTCATGAGCTTTTGCCTCGTCGATGGCCTCGTTCAGATGGGTCAGCATGACGTTGAAGGCGCGCGTAAGCAAATTGGCGCAAAGCAGGGCAAGGCCGAATATCAGGACGTGCAGAACGATGTTCATGGTTTTCATTTGGTTCAGGAACGCGTACATATTGGGTTTTGTGCTGTGCAGCACGACATATCCGCCGATTCCGGGAATGGCGGAAAAAAATAAGAAGTGATCCCCCGTCTCAATATAGCCGTCCCGCTCCTGCCTGATAGCCGAAAGGGCCGAGTCCGTCAGGACTTGCCTGAAACGCTGCGTCTCCTCTCCGGTATAAAGCGCCGTTCCGCCGTCCTCGTCAATGACCATGAACGCGTCGTCTCCTGTCTTCGCGCTCAATAAATCATAGAGATCGATCAAGACGGCCACAATGCCGACGGTGGTCCCTAAATGCCTCACCTGCGCGGCCACCAATAAATCTTTACGGGAGGGGTATTCAGGGTGCGGAATAAACATCGCCACGTTGTAAGGCGATGACTTCGCCTCCTCGAAATAATCTTCCTCCGAGATATTGCCGACCTGATGGGCGCTGTATGCCAAAACGTCGCCTTCCATGTCGGCAACGAAGATATTCGCGGCGGGGGACAAAAACATTTGCGCCGAAATGAGCAAATTCCGCACATTTACAAGCTGGGCGATAGAGTACCTCATCAGGCTGACTGTGTTTCTGTCGGTACGCACCATTTCCGACACATGGCTAGCCTTGAGGAGCATGTTGTTCACTTCTCCTCCGATGTCCTTTACCACGCCTTCTTTCCTGGCGATCAAAGTATCGATCATTTCTTTCTTGAAAATCGAGTAGTTGAGTAAAGACGCGGCCGAAACACCTAAAAAAATGCAGAGCATGACTACTATACCAAACTTTGTTTTGATTGACATAATATGAGCCCTCACGTTAAAATACCGCCCAAATTATAGCACAAATCATTAAAAATAAGTCTGACCTTTGTAGGATTTGCGCGTGCCGGATTACACGGGCGGGGATTTGTTCCTACTTGATAAAAAAGCCTTGTCACAGTATACTTTTCTACGTTTCAATGTCCTCGGCGCGGGGACTCAGTCCTATGCGGCGAAGGCCCGCGAACCCTGTCAGGCCCGGAAGGGAGCAGCAGTAAGCGGTGTCCGTCGGGTGCCATAGGGTTGCTGGGTTCCCGTGCCGGGGACATCTTTACTATAAAGGGGTATGGGTAAATGTCTGAAAGACTTGAGTCGATTATAAACGCCAGGCTGGCCGAAGACAAAGAAGCCGGCTGCTTCTGGTGGGACGGCAAGTGGTATTCCAAGTCGGATTTTTCCGAGCTGACGGATAAATGCGAGGACACGCTCAGGAAGTCGGGTTTCGGCAAGGGGCAAAGGCTGGCCGTCCTGATGCCGAACTGCCCGATGATCCCGGCCCTCTCGCTGGCCGTCTGGAGGCTTGGCGGAGCCATTTCGCCGCTGAACGTGAAATCCGGTATGCCCTCCCTGATAGGCACTCTGGAACTCATAGAGCCCTTCGCCGTGGTTATGTCCGACGCGATACGCGAGGAGGCGGACACCGTCTTTAAGGAAAAAGGATTTTTCTGCGCGTCCTGTTCCCCTATGGGGCCGCTGCCGCCCCTCGAAGGTAAATTTTCCTCGCTTGAGACTCCCGACACCGCCGTCATCTTCGCGACATCGGGCACGACCGGTATGCCTAAGGCGGTCCCTCTCAGCCACGGCAACATATACGACAACTGCGTCAAGACGCGCGAAGCGGTGCGCGGACTCGAGCCGGGCGATATATTCCTGTCCGTGCTGCCGAATTTCCACTCGTTCGGCTACACGGTCTCCATCATCATGCCTCTCACGATGAACGCGGGGCAGGCCATAGTGCCCGGTTTTCTGCCGCCCCAGCAGACGGTAAGGGCCATTCAGGAGGCTCGCGTCAACATTATATTTGCGGTGCCCACCATTTTCTCTTACATAATATCGGCCATGGATCGCGGTTCCCTGCCCAAAGACCTCTTGTCGTCAGCCAAGCTGATGATAAGCGGAGGAGACCGCCTGAGTTCAAACATGCACGAAACGGCCCTGCGCGTCACGGGCAAAGACGTCATGGAAGGATACGGGCTGACCGAGACCTCGCCCGTCGTCTGCGTAAACCGCAGTTACGAAGAACACCGCGCCGGGACGGTCGGGCCGTTTATGCGCGATTACGAGTGGCGGCTGCGCACGGAAAAAGGAGAAGAAACCGACGAGAACGAGGGCGTGCTGTGGGTGCGCGGCCCTTCCGTGACGGACGGATACTTCCGCGCGCCCGAGATGACGGCGGAGCGTTTCAAAGACGGTTGGTTCAACACAGGAGACTACGTGAGAGTCGAAGACGGTTACGTCAGGATATTGGACCGCGTGACCGACATCATCATCGTGGGCGGCTTCAACGTGTATCCGCAGGAAGTTGAACTGGTACTGCACTCGCACCCCGCCGTCAAGACCGCAATAGTGGTGGGAATGCCGCATCCGGTTCAGGGGGAAGTTCCCAAAGCCTTCGTAAGCAAGGTGGAAGGGGCGGAAGTAACGGAACTCGAAATAGTAAAATACTGCAAAAACCAGCTCTCCCACTTCAAGGTTCCGCGCAAAGTGGAGTTCGTGGACGACTTCCCTCTTTCCGGGACGGGCAAGATACTCCGCCGCGTCCTGAGGGAACGGGGACGCTGAACCTGCGAATTTTGCGTAATCTGAGAATCGCGACTTTCAACGTCAACTCCGTGCGCAGCCGGATAGCCATCTTGGAACGTTGGCTTGCCGATACGCGGGTAGATATTCTTTTTTTACAGGAAACAAAGGCGACGGACGCCGATTTCCCGGCCGCCGCCTTCAAGGCTATGGGCTATGACGCCTATTTTTGCGGGGAGAAATCCTACAACGGCGTTGCGGTTATCGCCAGGGCTTCCTTGACCGTGGAGACGAGGTTTGGTTTTGGCGACGAGCGCGAGCCGGGCTTTCCCACCAGGGTGGCCTACGCCAAAATTACAGGCGGCCCCGCGCCGGTTTCCATATTGAACACTTATGTGCCGCAGGGCAAGGAAATCACCCACCCGGACTACGAGGTCAAAAAGAGCTTTTTGGAGCGCGTCCGCGCGTTCATGGACAGGGAAGCCGAGCCGGGGTCGTTGTTTGCCTGGGTTGGCGACCTCAATGTGGCCCCTTCTGAAATAGACGTGACAAATCCGCAAAATAAAAAGGACCACGTATGCTTTCACAGCGAGATACGGGAGAAATTCGACTGGGTAGTCTCGTGGGGGCTTCACGACGTCCTGCGCCGCTTCCGCCCCGAGGCCGGGGAGTTCACGTTTTTCGACTACAGAGTAAAAGACGCCCTGACCAGGAACATCGGCTGGAGAATAGACCACATCCTTGCGACAGAGGCTTTAACGAAAAAGGCGGTCGATTGCTACATCGACCGCCTCCCGCGCGGCTGGGAAAAACCCTCCGACCACACGCCGCTCGTGGCCGATTTTGAGGTTTAATCCAAGGAGAAGGAGACGGAGGTTGACATGATTCACCATGTCGCTGTGAAATGGACGCGCCACTCCAGTTCGGGGCAAAGCCAGGCGTCCCCTCCGGCCGCTATTCTGGCTCGCGCGTTTTTCGCCGCTCCCGTCACAATCGGCGAAA
>WRKN01000019.1 GCA_009778055.1 Synergistaceae bacterium | reverse complement strand
GATATTCTCCCTGGGTCAGAACACCCATATCATATTCTTCCTTGAAAAGCTCGTCTTGCTTGATGGTTTCGACGGTTATTTCTTTTTTTTCAGGCGGTATTATTATGGAACTCACGCCGAAACTGATTCCGCTTTTAGCCGCCCATCGGTAACCGAGCGTTTTTATGGCGTCAAGCATCTCCACTACGGATGTACGGTTCACTTTGTCGTACGCGTCGTCCAAAAGGCGCCCTATATTTTTTTTGTCGAGCTGCTTGTTGACGTAACGGAGAGGCAGAGTTATCACGTTGTTGAAAATAGCTCGTCCCGGCGAAGTTTCGACGAAAACTACCGCGCCTTCCGGTGGTTTGTTCTTCTTCACGTCGGTCACGACGGTCGCTTTGCCCTTTGCTCCACGGAACTTGCGTCGTCCTTCCGGCACAACCGGCCAACTGGGGTCTACCTTCAGCCACACGCGGGCGTTGAGATGTACCGTGCCGTGGTCGAAAGCCGAGAGGACGTCCTCCACGCTTGAGAAATGCATACCCTCTCCCATCATCCCATCGCGCATGTAGGTCAGATAATATATACCCAGTACGATATCCTGAGTCGGGGTGACGACCGGACGACCGCTCGCCGGGGAAAGGAGGTTGTTCGCGGAGAGCATGAGAAGCCTGGCCTCGGCTTGGGATTCCAGGGACAAAGGCACGTGCACCGCCATCTGGTCTCCGTCGAAATCCGCGTTGAACGCCGTGCAAACCATAGGATGAAGGCGGATGGCCTTGCCCTCCATCAAAACCGGCTCGAACGCCTGAATGCCCAGGCGGTGCAGCGTGGGAGCACGGTTGAGCATGACCGGATGGTCCTTTATTATTTCTTCCAGGATCCCCCATATCTCTTCGCGCCCACGCTCTATTATGCGTTTCGCGCTCTTCACGTTGGGCGCCAGGTTACGCTCCACAAGCTGCCTGATCACGAAAGGCTTGAACAGCTCAAGCGCCATCTGTTTCGGCAGACCGCATTGATAGATTTTGAGCTGCGGCCCTATGACTATGACAGAACGCCCGGAGTAGTCCACTCGCTTGCCCAGCAGATTTTGGCGGAAACGTCCCTTTTTGCCGCGCAGCAGGTCGGTCAGACTCTTGAGCGGGCGGTTCCCAGCCCCCAAAACAGCCTTTCCCATCCTCCCGTTGTCGATAAGAGCGTCCGTGGACTCCTGCAACATGCGTTTTTCGTTGCGGATTATTATCTCCGGAGCGCGCAGTTCCTGCAGTTTTTTCAGGCGGTTGTTGCGATTTATCACGCGCCTGTATAGATCGTTCAGATCGGACGTGGCGAACCGCCCGCCGTCGAGCTGCACCAAAGGCCTTAGGTCCGGCGGAATGACCGGCAACACCTGGAGGATCATAGACTGAGCTTCAGAGGTACTTTTACGGAAATCTTCCGCCACCTGGAGGCGTTTGACCAATTTCCGTTTTTTCTGGCCGCTGCTTTCGGCGACTTCTTCCCGCAAAGAGGCCGCCAAAAGGTCCAAGTCCAAGCGGTCGACCATGGTCTGCACCCCTTCGGCGCCTATTCCGGCTTCGAATTTTTTGTCGTAGGCCTGACAGAGGCTCTGCTGACGGTCGTACACCACGTCGGCGCGCGCAAAAGGCGAAGAGCCCTGCTCGATTACGATATAGCACGGGTCGTCGATGGTGACTCCCCAGCGCGATGCCGTAAAACGGCCGGGATATTTTTGCTGAAAGAGCTCCAGCTCACCTTTGGAGACTATGTTCCCTTTAGTGAACGGCAATTTGAGAGCAGCGGTGACTATGAACGCTTCGTTGTTCGCTATAGCCGCGCGCTTGAAAATCTCCTTGTCATCGCGCTCCGCCTTGGAGGCTATACGCTCCATCTCTGATTCCGACATCACCGCGCCTGCTTCAAGGAAAAGGGCTTCGACTGCCTCGGTTAGCTCAAACGCGGGCTCTACCTTGAATATCTCGTCGCCGTAGTCCGTCTTGAAGCGGCTTACCTGCTGAGATGTCAACACGTCTCCTTCGTTCAGAGGAATGTTGTCCACCGACTCCATTATGAAAGCCTCTTCGGCTTTAAATTTAGGGTCGTAGTGCGAGTGAATCTTCATTTCGCTTTCGGAGATTACGGCGCCTTTACGTATGAGATCCGTTCTGCGCCCATCCACGACAACCTTAAACGCTCCCTCTTTTTTGCGGGTGGGAGCAAAATAAACCACTTTTTCGAGGTCTTTGGCGCTGGTACCAAGAAGCAGGCTGAGACGGCTGGGAATGCCTCGCAGATACCAGATGTGGACGACAGGCGCGGCCAGTTCGATGTGCCCCATGCGCTCGCGCCGCACGCGGTTATCCGTTACCTCCACGCCGCAGCGGTCGCAGACTATGCCGCGAAATTTCGGGCCGCTGCGTTTGTATTTGCCGCACGCGCATTCGTAACTGCGCGTGGGGCCGAAGATACGCTCGCAGAAAAGGCCGTCCTTTTCAGGCCGCAACGTACGGTAGTTTATAGTTTCCGGTTTTTTTACCTCGCCGCTGGATATCTCCCTTATGCGTTCCGGGGTAGCCAGCTTGATGCGTACTCCGACTATTTCTCTTCGGCCCATAGGTTGTCATTCCCTTCATTCCCTTCATCTTCCACTTCCACCAAAGACATGCCTTCCGGCAAATTACCCTTTTCCAAAAACAACTCGGACAGCCCCAGCATGTCGGAGTCCTCGTCCATAGGCATAGGCTCGTCCGTCTCCTGTGTTTCCGTTTCCTGTGTTTCTGTTTCCGGCGGTAGAGCGTCGCTCCTGTTTTCCTCAAAGAATGAGGCCTCGCTCGGGATCATGCCGTAGCTTCTGCGCGGGGGCCTGTCGTCGTCATCGTCGTCCAGCGCCATTCCGCCGACGCTGCCGTCGTCGTACTGCACCTCGACGTCCAGCCCCAGTCCCTGAAGCTCTTTCACCAAAACCCTGAAACTCTCCGGGATGCCGGGTTTAACGAGGCTCTGCCCTTTCACGATGCGTTCGTACGTCTTGTCACGCCCGCGTATGTCGTCTGATTTCACCGTCAGCATTTCCTGAAGCACGTTGGCCGCCCCGTAACCTTCGAGGGCCCAGACCTCCATCTCCCCGAAGCGCTGGCCGCCAAACTGCGCTTTCCCGCCAAGCGGCTGCTGGGTGATCAGGCTGTACGGCCCGGTGGAACGCGCGTGTATTTTATCGTCAACCAGGTGGATAAGTTTCATCATGTACATACACCCGATCGTGACTTTTTTGTCCATCGTTTCCCCGGTTCTGCCGTCTCGGAGCGTTATCATGCCGTCCGGCGTCAGCTCCGGGTATTTTTCGGTTATGAGATTCTCCATGTTTTCAAAAATTTCTTTTTCCTGAGCGCCCTCGAAAACCGGCGTTGCCACGTGCCACCCGTTGTGCACCGCTACGAAACCCATTATGGTTTCCAGCACCTGGCCCAAGTTCATACGGCTGGGAACTCCGAGCGGGTTCAAAACTACGTCTACGGGCGTACCGTCGGGAAGATACGGCATGTCCTCCACCGGCAGGATGCGGCTTACGACGCCCTTATTGCCATGCCGTCCCGCCATCTTGTCTCCCACCGTTATTTTGCGCCATTGCGCCACGTACACCTTGACGGTGCGGATCACCCCCGGGGACAGGGCCTCCGGGTTGTCGACGCGGGTCATTTCCTTTACGGCGACTATTTTCCCTCTGGCGCCGTGCGGCAGCTTCAGGGAATTGTCGCGCACCTCGCGCGCTTTTTCTCCAAAAATGGCGCGGAGGAGCTTTTCTTCCGGCGTCTGGTCGGATTCCCCCTTGGGAGTGACCTTTCCGACCAGTATGTCGCCGGAATTCACTTCCGCGCCTATGCGAATTATCCCGTTGTCGTCCAGGTTTTTAAGCATGTCCTCTCCGACGTTGGGGATGTCGCGGGTAATTTCTTCCGGCCCGAGTTTGGTCTCGCGGGCTTCTATTTCGTATTCCTCTATATGAATTGAAGAAAATTTGTCTTCCTTGACCAGGTTCTCGCTGAGCAATATCGCGTCTTCAAAATTGTAGCCCTCCCACGGTACGAAAGCCACCAGAACGTTCTGCCCCAAAGCCAGTTCCCCGTTGTCAACCGCCTGTCCGTCAGCGATTATCATTCCTTTTTCGATACGCTCGCCTTTTTCCACCAAAGGACGCTGGTGGATAATGGTTCCCTGATTGGAGCGTCTGAATTTCACCAGATCGTATACGCGGTTTTGCCCTTTTTTCGAGCGCACCTCTATACGGCTTGAATCTACGCGCGACACCTCGCCGGAGTCCAGCGCTATGACGCAGGAACCGGAGTCCTTGGCAATGCGGTGCTCGATCCCCGTGCCGACTATAGGGGCCTCCGGGAATATCAGGGGCACGGCCTGCCGCTGCATGTTAGAACCCATAAGCGCTCTGTTGGCGTCGTCGTGTTCCAGAAATGGAATCAGCGCCGTAGACGAGGAGACGATTTGTTTTGGAGAAACGTCCATATAGTCCACTTCTTCCACCGGAACTGTGTCCACGTCGTCTTGATGGCGCGTCGGGCACTCCCTGCCGCTGATCGTGACTCCGTCCTTATTGAGCGGGGTGTTGGCCATCGCCACGCGGAAACTGTCCTCCTCGTCCGCTGAAAGGAAATTTATCGTGCTCGTCAGCTTTCCGTTTTTAACCTTGCGGCGGGGAGTAGTCAGAAACCCGTGCTCGTTAAGCCTGGCGTACGTCGTAAGCGACGAAACCAGCCCGATGTTCGGGCCCTCCGGCGTTTCAATGGGGCATACGCGGCCGTAGTGCGTGTAGTGAACGTCACGGGCCTCGAAACCGGCCCGTTCGCGGCTGAGTCCTCCGGGCCCAAGGGCGGAAAGCCGCCTTCTGTGCGTCACCTCAGCCAGGGGATTCGTCTGATCCATGAACTGCGAGAGCTGCCCTGAACCGTAAAATTCCCGAAGCGCCGCCGCTATGGGCCGTACGTTGATCAGTTCGCGCCCCATGGCGGTGTTCAGGTTTGGAATGGTCGTCATCCGTTCCTTTGCTATGCGTTCCATACGCAGCAGACCTATGCGAATCTGGTTTTGAAGCAGTTCTCCGATAGAGCGCACGCGGCGGTTGCCGAGATGGTCTATGTCGTCGCTTTTCTTTTCGTGCGAACGCATCGCGAATAATTCGCGCACAATGCCCAGTAAGTCATCGAGCGTCAAAAGCCGCTTTGATTCAGGCACTTCCAGTTTCAGGCGGCGGTTCAGCTTGTAACGTCCCACCCGCCCCAAAGTGTAACGCCTCGGGTCGAAAAACAAGGAATTTATGTACTCCCTGGCATTTTCGATACGCGCCGGCTCGTTGGGACGCAGACGCCGGAATATCTCCTGCATCGCCTCGTCGGAACTCTGGGTGGTGTCTTTTTCCAGCGTTATGACCAAGGACGGGTCTATCGCCAGCACGTCGATGCCTCCGCGCCCGCCCGGATTCAGTTGTTTCAATTTTTCCAGCGCGCTGCGGCTCACCGGTTTGTTGCGCGCCACAATCACGCTGCCGTCCTGGTCGGTAATGTTTTCGTACGCCAGCATACCTTCCACGTTGTCGCTGAACTCCATAAACGTCGGTTCCGAGCCGAACAGCCTCAGTATGTCCTCGTTGTTCCTGGCTCCGAAAACCTTCAGCAGAAGCGATACGGGCAGTTTTTTACGGTTATCGATGTTGACGGACACGATCTCGCCGGGAGCGGCGGCAAAATCCAGCCATGCCCCCCTGTCCGGGATTATTTTGGCGGCGCAGGCCTCCTGCCCCGGCACGGAATCTTCTTTTGAAAAATATACTCCCGCCGAGCGGGCAAGCTGGTTGATGACCACCCGCTCCGTGCCGTTGATTATAAAAGTCCCGCGTTCCGTCATGACGGGAAAATCGCCGAGAAAGATTTCCTCTTCCTTGATCTCCTGTGTTTTTGTGTTGGCGAGGCGGATAGTCGCGCGAACCGGCCTGGCCCACGTCATGTCGCGGCGGCGCGCTTCTTCTTCCGTAAGGCTTGGGTTATCGACATAATAACGGACAAATTCCAGAGCAAACTGACCGTCGTAGCTTTCGATCGGAAATACTTCCAGCAGCAATTCCTGCAGGCCCTGCGCGGAGCGGGAGTCTGGAGCGACGTCGTCCTGATAAAACCAGCGGTAAGAATCGCGTTGAACTTCAATCATGTCGGGAATTTCTATTAGATCGCGCACACGGCCGAATGTAAGACGCTGCCGCTTTTTGCTGATCGAAACAAACTCTGGCATAGAACAAAGAACCTCCCTTGTTGGCTGGGAAATTTACGCCGAAATCTAATAATAACATAAGGGTATAGTCACGTCAAACATCGTGACCTAATCTTCAGAGCAATCTGCGGCGCGAACGGGAATGATACCAAAAAGTTGGATCAGCTCACTTCAGCGACTGTAGCCGCCGCTCCAGCTCGGCCCGATAGCCCTTTTCATCTTTCGCTCCAACCACGGGAGCGCCGATAATTTGGCCGTTGGAGTTCACGAAAATAGTTGTCGGTATGGCCCTGACAGTTCTCAAAACGGGCGTCATTTCCTCGGAAGGCAGAATCTGAAGGAAGTCGGCTTTGGCTGTGGACATAATTCTTTTGGCATCGTCAATCGTTTTGGTGTCGCCCGTTCCCTCTACGTCGAGGACTATTCCCACCAACTGCGCGCCTTCCGGCATGGAACGCGCCAGCCTTCCAAGGTCAGGCATCTCTTTGATGCAGGGAGGACACCACGTTGTCCAGATGTTGACCATCGTGAGTTTTTCCCGCGAGAAAATGTCGCCGGTCACGGGTTCCCCGTCGAGATTCCGGGACGAGAACGCCGGGAAAACATTTGACAGGCCGACCGCATTCGCCGTGCCCAAGGACATGAACACAAACGATAATACAAAAATCGCCGCTGACGCAAAAATATTTTTCATCTATAAAAGACCTCCTTCACGTTAACTGATATCATATATTATAACGAAAAATTCCCCTGAGGACTTTGTATGATAATGGTGGTTAAACTCGGGAGCCGGGACTATAATGTGAAGATAAGGACAGGCGGTTATAAACTGCGGGGAGCTGATTCGAAAAATGGAAAACTGTTACGCGCTGCTGGAAATACCCCCGACGGCTGGAACGGAAGAAATTGAAGAAGCGTATCAAAGGAAAAAAAAGGAATTCGGAGCGGACGCTTCAAAGCTGCGGGAGCTGGATGACGCGTATAACGAAGCGATAATGGCGACTTTCATGCCTATACGCGCGTTCTCTTCGCCGCTGCCGCCCTTGACGACGGGGAAAAAGATCCCGCCGGTCACTCAGCCTCTGCCTGTTCAGTCTGCGCCTATTCAAGCTGTGCCTGTTCAGGCCGCGCCTGTTCAGCCGCAGCCACAAATAACACCGGTTCAGCATATTCAAGCGCCGGAGTCCATGTCTTTTACCGATAACGACCTTATGAATATGGACGTGTCGGCTATCAGGGAAAGTTATATGGGGCGTATGCAGGATACGGACGAAGAAGCCGAGTCCTTTACCTTGGGTATCGAGAACAGGCTTGCGCGCTATTACGTGAAGACCTGCATCGCGGTGTTAGTTTTCGACATGCTGATGCGCTTGCTTATCGGTCCAAAGTGGCTGGTGCTGACGGCAATCATAAGCCCCGGCCAAATACCGTCGACGCCTGTGTTATTGCTGCTCATCCTCTCGTTTGTTTCGATTGCTTATTGTTTTCTATGCGCCCTTCCCATGCCCTTAACCATGAGGTACGTTATCCTGGGGCAGCCGCCGGACAAAAACTCCGTAATGTGGATGCAGTTTTTTATGTGCGTATTGTTTGCCTTTCTGGCGCGCCGGCTGACCGCGTATTTCCTGCCGTTCAACGTCACCGGTTCGGCGATAAGCTTCTCTATCGCCGCGATGGCGTTGAGCTTCGGAACCCTGCGGTACGACGGAGACTAGCCGCGTTGCGCTCTCTGGCTCTTTTCGATTTCGACGGCACGCTTACCACGCGGGACACGTTTCTGGACTTTCACCGTTTTTTCTGGGGAAGCAGATTTTTTTGGGGTTTTTTGGCTTTGCCCGTCGCGGCGGTCAGAGGAAGTCTGTCCCTGAGGCTTGGGCGGGATTCTTTGAAAGAGGCGTTTTTGACGCGGTTGTGGAAGGGCGTCCCGCTGGAAGAATACCTGGCGGGGGCGCTCCGTTACGCGGAAAACCGGGTGGAAGGTTTTTTGGCGCCTTTGCCCGTGTCGGTTTTCCTCCGCCACGTCGAGCGGGGACATGACGTTTACGTGGTTACGGCATCCTTAAAGGATTGGATCGAGCCCTGGGCCTCGAAATACGGAGTCCCTGTCGTCGGAACCGAGATGGAGTCCGAGGATGGCATATTGACCGGCCGCATGAGAGGAGCGAACTGCCGCGGGGCCGAAAAGGCAAGGCGTATAGCCGAAGCCGTCGATTTAAGGGGCTACGATAAAATTTACGCTTACGGCAACAGCGTCGGCGACAGGGAAATGCTGCTGCTGGCGGACGAAAAAGTATACAACTGGGATCACGTTCCGATGTTTTAACGCGAAGGGATCATATTATGCCAATAAAAACGAAGTTTGGTATAGTGGTCATGTTAAGCATTTTTCTAGGCGTCTCGGCGACGTCTTTCCTGAACTACTCGATTTTCAGGAAAGAAATGGTCGACACTTTAATCGCCAGGAAAGAAGGCGTGGTGAGGGACGTCGGCGGCGAAGTGAACAGTATGCTCTTCAGGGCGTTTCACGCGTCGGAGATGGTGCGTAACGACAGAAATACCGTCAACCTGATGAGATACCGCCTCGCGTCTCAACTTACGAACGTGCGGAATTTACTTCATTCGGCGCAGATTTTTTTGTCCCCCGCCGCAAACATCATCGTTGCCGACATGGACGGCGACGTCCTGGCATATAGCGTACGCCGCGCGGATAACATCTCGGAGGAAGACTACTTCGAGGAGGCGAAGTCGTCGCTTCACGCCATAACGACATTTACTTCACATCCGGAATACCCTTTCCATAAAAATTTACTGATAGCCACGCAGGTAAAGCATTTTGGCGCCAATGTCGGAATTGTGGCTGTCCTGATTGATCTCTATGACTTGCTGAACGCGGAGAATGGAGGGCCAGCCGGTAACACCGGTTCTCAGGATATGTTCAGGCAGGCGTTGATGAAAAAGTACGGAATGTCCGGGGACGACACGCTCACTATTATTGACGGGAACGGCCAAATGGTATTTTATGCCGGTGACGAGAAGCATCGTTTCACGCAAATCATGACCGATGAAGTGCTTTCGACGATAAATCAGGAGCAGGGCGGCTATATTGAAACTGGGGAACATTTCCTGTTTTTTTCCGCCATCCCCAGAATCGGCGGATATGTCGTGATGTACTGCCTGAAACCCAGTATGTACTCGTTCGTGAACCAAATGAAAACTATGAACGTTACCCTGCATATATTGATATTCGGCCTGGCCCTGTTTTGTACCAACCTGCTTACGCGCGCCGTCATACCCAGGCTGCAGCAGGGGGTCAAATTCGCGCAGGCCGTGATTTCCGGAGAAGTGTCGGGACGCCTTGACGAGGGAGACGACGAATTCGGGGTGATGTTCCGCGCCTTTAACGTCATGCTTACTCATCTGGAAGAGGCTATCGGCGAGGCAAAAGCTCAGGAATTGAACGCCGTGGAGGCAAATTCCAAACTTGCCTGGCAAAACTCCCTGCTTGAGGTAATCGTAGATCAGCGCACCGCCGAATTGACGCACGCAAAAACTCAGGCGGAGGAGGCGTCTCAGGCCAAGACCATGTTCCTGGCCAGCATGAGCCACGAGATACGCACCCCGCTCAACGCCATTATAGGACTGACCGAGATTGAGCTGCGCAACGACCTGAACATCCATACGCTCGAAAACCTGGAAAAAGTACACAGAGCCGGAACCTTGCTGCTCGGTATCATAAATGACATTCTTGACGTGTCGAAGATCGAGTCGGGAAAATTCCAGCTCGTCCCGGTCAAATACTACTTCGCGAACCTCGTCAGCGACACGATACATCAAAACGTGCCTCTTCTGGCCGGAAAACCTGTAACGTTCGAGACTTTTATAGACGAAAACATCCCTGTCCAGCTTTACGGAGACGAAATAAGGATCAGGCAGGTGCTGACCAACCTTTTGAGCAACGCGTTCAAGTACACCGACGAGGGGAAGGCCACACTTTCCATAAGGTGCGACAGACATGGGAACGAGGCGCAAATGGAGTTCGTTGTGAGCGACACCGGGCGGGGGATCAAAAAAGAGGACTTCAGCAAACTTTTCTCGGAATACAGGCAGCTTGACATGAGGAAAAACCGTAAGGTAGGGGGAACCGGCCTTGGCTTGTCCATATGCAAAAACCTGGTTGACATGATGGGAGGCTTGATAGAAGTAAAGAGCGAGTACGGCAAAGGCTCCAGCTTCAAGGCGGTAATCGGCCAGGGTATAGCGGATCCGACCCCGATCGGCCTTGAAGCGGCGCGTAACCTGAGGACCTTCCGGATGGATAAAACCCGCCGCGACCAGAATTTGACGCGCAGGCGCATTCCCTATGGAAAAGTTCTGGTAGTTGACGACGTTCTTACGAATTTGGACGTGGCTAAGGGGCTTATGGCGCCTTACGAACTGACCATACACTGCGCGTCCGGCGGTAAGCAGGCCGTGGGGATAATGCGTGAGGAAAAGACCAGATACGACATGATCTTTATGGATCACATGATGCCGGAGATGGACGGTATAGAGGCGGTCAGCGCAATCCGTGAGCTAGGCACGGAATACGCCCGGAACATCCCGGTCATAGCATTGACGGCCAACGCGCTGGTGGGAAACGAGGAATTTTTCCTGAGTAACGATTTCCAGGGTTTCCTGTCGAAACCAATAGACGTATTGAAGCTGGATGACATCATAAACAAATGGATACCGCACAACCCGGAACTCGAGACGCAGCTTCGTGAAAAAATTCAGGAGCTGGCACAGCCCGCCGAGGCGGTCTCTCTCGGCGGACGCTCTCTCTCGGAGTGGACGCACTTCGGGCTTGACATAGCGGAAGGGACGCGGCGTTACGGGCTTGACGCCTACCTGGAGATAATACGCTCCTATGCGGCGCATACGCCCGCTCTTCTTGACAAGCTGCGCATCGTATCCGAGGAAACGCTGAAAGATTACGCCGTGACTGTACACGGAATAAAAGGGTCGAGTTACGGCACCGCCGCGAAAAAGGTCGGCAAATTGGCAGAGGCTTTGGAGAATGCGGCTAAAGACGGTAACTTTACTGCCATAATGCGGGACAACGGCCCCTTTCTTAAGGAGGCCGACGCGTTGCTTGAGGCAATGTCCGACCTGTTAAAGAAAAGCGCCGGCGAGGAAAACGGCGCGAAAAAACATGTACACGCCCCCGACAATGACTTGCTTGGGGAGCTGCGCGACGCCTGCTCGAAATACGACATTGCCGCCATGGACGCGGTGGTGAGCAAGCTGGAAAGTTATACCTATGATTCGCAGTCCGAACTGGTGGAATGGCTGAGAGAACAACTGGAAAATCTGGAATACGCGTCGATGAGCGAACGCCTCGAAAAGATTCTGGGAAACGAGTAATATTGAAAAGCCGGATGTCGCTGACATCCGGCTTGCGTACCCAGGCTGTGAAAACTCACTTCAAATCTTCGGCTTCATCAGGGGAAAGAGTATGACGTCGCGGATGGAACGCGAATTGGTCAGGAACATGACGAGGCGGTCAATTCCGATTCCCAGTCCGCCTGTTGGGGGCAGGCCGGCTTCGATGGCGCTGATGAAATCTTCGTCGAAATCGTGGGCTTCGTCATCCCCGGACTCTTTTTTCCTGAGCTGTTCCTCGAACCTCACCCTCTGGTCCAGCGGGTCGTTCAGCTCGCTGAACGCGTTCGCCAACTCCCTGCCGCACATGAAAAGCTCGAACCGGTGAGTATAGTCGGGGTTCTCCGGGTCGCGCTTTGAGAGCGGGGATATCTCCGTTGGGTGACCAATTACGAAGGTCGGGTTCGTGATTTTGTTTTCGCAAAACTCCTCGAACATCAGGTTCAGGATCGCGAAACGGCTTTCGTTTCCTTTCAGCTTGTCCTTAAGCCCTTTCCCGGCGGCGATGCTTCCGGCCTCCTCGTCGGACGTAACGGCGCGGAAATCCACGCCGGTGTGTTCCTTCACGAAGTCCAGCATCGATACGCGGCGAAACGGGCTTTCAAGGTCGAGTTCGATTCCCTGCCATTCTATCTTTAAAGAGCCAACCGACTTGGCCGCGTTGCGCACGAGTTCCTCCGCCAGGTTCATCATGTCCTCGTAGTCCGCGTAGGCCCAGTACGCCTCCATCATGGTGAACTCCGGATTGTGCATGACGCTGATTCCCTCGTTGCGGAAGTTCTTGCCTATCTCGTAAACGCGCCCCATCATGCCGACGATCAGGCGCTTCAAGTACAATTCAGGGGCGATGCGCAAAAACAAATCAAGCCCAAGGGCGTTGTGGAACGACTTGAAGGGCTTGGCAGCCGCGCCTCCGGCCAGCGCCGACAGGATAGGGGTTTCGACTTCCAGCGTGCCGTGGTCTTCGAGTGTTTTGCGAAACGAGGCTATTATCGCGGCGCGTTTGCGGAATATTTCGCGCACGTCCGGATTGGCGATGAGGTCGGTGTAGCGCTGCCTGTACCGAATCTCCGTGTCCGTCAGGCCGTGCCACTTTTCCGGCAGCGGGCGCAGCGCCTTGCACAGCAGTTTGTACTCCTTCACCAAGATGGTGAGTTCCCCCCGTTTGGTTCTGCAGGGATACCCCGCGACGCCGATCCAGTCTCCTGTGTCCACCCATTTTTTCAGGAAATTGTAGGCTTCTTCTCCTACCTCGTTGAACTGGAAATATAACTGCATACGCTCATTTTCATCGGCCAGGTCGGCAAACGTGGCCTTGCCCTGGCGGCGCAGCGTCATCAGACGCCCCGCCGCGCGGATTTCGTCGTCGGCCTTCTCGTCGGGCTGCAGACGTTCGTAACGGCCGCGCACCTCCAGGAGAGAGTGTCTTCTGTCCCATTTTTCGACCACGTAAGGGTCATGCCCCTCCTCCTCGCGAAGGCGCTGCAGTTTCTCCTTCCGCTGGCGGAGTATTTCGTTATCCGATATGGATTCAAGGCCGGCGCTGTTGTTCACTTGAGGCGTTCCCCTTTCGACAGTGGCGTTCTTTAATGTATAATACATCATCACGCTTCGTGAGGGGATAACCAAGTGTTACTTCGCAAAGAATTCACTTTTGACGCGGCGCACAATCTGTTACGGTATCATGGGAAGTGCGAAGCCCTGCACGGCCACACGTACAGAATTGCCGTCGTACTGGAGGGAACTCCTGACGAAGAAGGTATGGTTATGGATTTCACCGACCTGTCCGGCATAGTGAAAGAGCGCGTGGTTTCGCGCCTTGACCACTCATATATAAACGACGTCGTAGAGCAACCCACGGCTGAAAACATTGCGCATTGGATCTGGGATCGGATAGAAACGTACGTCCGGCGTCCAAACTGCGCGCTGTCGTCCGTGGAGGTATGGGAAACCCGTGCCAGTTGCGCGGTATTGAGAGCAGAGGACAAGAAATCATAGAATGAGGGACGTGCAGAAGGAGAGGGACTCCAGGCAAGTCGCCATAGACAGGGTAGGAGTGCGCAGCGTGAGCTGGCCGATTTTGGTGATGGATCGGGAGAACGGAACGCAGAGCACCGTCGCGTCGATTTCTATGTCCGTGCTGTTGCCTCATGAGTACAGGGGCACTCACATGAGCCGTTTCATAGAAACTCTGGAGGAGTGCAAAGGAAAGGTCGGACCGGCAACCCTGGAGGCCCTGACGGAGCTTTTGCGCTTCAAATTGGACGCTACCGAAGCCGAAATAGAATTTCAATTTCCCTACTTCGTCCGAAAGCCCGCTCCCGCGTCGGGCATATTGAGTTACATGCGCTGTGACGCCAGCCTCAAAGGGATATATAAAGAAAATACCTTCGACATGATAGCCGGCGTGGAGGTCTGCGTACAGACCCTTTGCCCGTGTTCAAAGGAAATTTCCCTGCACGGCGCGCACAGCCAGCGCACGAAGGTCAGGCTTTCGGTTCGCATGGACGAGTTGGTATGGTTTGAAGAAATGATTCAAATGGTGGAGCGCTCGGCCTCCGCGCCGCTCTACACGCTGCTGAAGCGCGAGGACGAGAAATACGTGACCGAGATGGCCTACGCCAACCCCCGTTTTGTCGAGGATGTCGTAAGGGACATTGCCGTTGAATTAAACGGAGACGGCAGGGTAAAATGGTACGATGTGATGGTTGTGAGCGCCGAAAGTATTCACAATCATGACGCGTTTGCGGCGATAAGCCGGGATAAAAGAGTTGAAGGCCATGAAAGCGTCTGATTCTGTTATGGCTTCCAAAAACAGCGGCGGTTTATTGAAAAGGCTGATCTACTACGCCATTCTTTTGTCGCTGGCGGTGGGAGTGATCAAGGTTTACCTGCTTTGGCTGGATGGTTACGTCACGCTGCGTCCCGAGGTGGTGGCGGCCGTGCCCATGGGATACGTGGAGGAACTGCCCCTGGACGGCGTCCTCATATGGGACGAGCAGCTCATAACGGCGACGAGAGACGGCGTGTTGACTTACCCGTCGCCTTTACCGAGGCGCGTGATGAAGGACGAAGCCGTGGCCGCGCTCGATGGAGTGGCCGTCAGGGTCGGTGTCGCCGGGTACTTTATACCGGCTTTGGACGGAGAGGAGGAGGAATGGGTCTATTCCAGGCTTTGGCCTGGAATTTCAGCGTTCCCGCCGCTCAGGCCGTTGAATATCCTGGACAATGGCGCCCGTATGCGCAGGGGCGACCCGGTGGGTAAGCTGGTGCCCCAGCCGCAGGACCTGCGCTGCATAGCGTATCTTGACAAAACCGTTTCTCTTATGCAGGACATAAAAAACGGTTTCGTCGAAATAAGGATGAACCCGGACGATAAAACCCAGCGCGCCGACGTCCGCGCCTATTGGGACACCGGGCAGAAAATCAAGGTATATCTGACCCTGCCTTTTTTCCCGGCGTCCATGATATCGACGCGGGGCTTTGCGTGCAGCGTACTCACGGGCAACCGGCGCGGCGTGGCGGTTCCCGATTCCGCCGTGATCCTGAGGGGCGGGAAAACAGGAGTCCTGAAGGTGCTGGGGGGCATGACGGAGTTCACAGAGGTGGAGGGATTTCCGACCGAAGGGGATAATTTTTTCATTACCAGGGGTATCCTGTCCGGAAATGTTGTGGTTCTTCACGCGGACAGAATAAAAGAGGGAGTCGTCAGGCTTTGGTAACTATAAAGGACAGAATTGAGGCGATAAGGGAAAGAATGGCCGAGAGCGCGTCACGCGCGGGGCGTGATCCCTCCGGGATAAAACTTGTGGCGGTGACGAAGACGAGGACGCCGGAGGAGATGCTGGAAGCTGCTCCGTTTGTTGACGGGCTTGGAGAAAACCGGATACAGGAGGCCGCGTCCAAAAAACAGATTTGGCCCGCTTCCGTTAAGGCCGAGTGGCGCATGATAGGTCACATTCAAAGTAACAAAGCGCGTAAAGCCATTGCGTTGTTCGACTCTTTGGATTCGATTGACTCGGAGGACATTGCCCGCACGGTCGAGCGGATTGCCGTCGAGGAACACAGGATAGTCCCGGTTCTTCTGGAGGTGAACACCTCCGGTGAGACCAGTAAGACCGGGTCTGCGCCGGAGGATTTTCCCGCGCTCCTGGACTGTGTCCTGGAGTGCGGACATCTCAGGCTCGACGGTTTGATGACCATAGGCCCATTGCTTGCGCAGCAAGCGCCGGTGAGGAGGGCGTTTGCTATGTTGCGTACGCTGGCGGAAGACGCCAGGCTTCGATCCGGTCTGCCGCTTCCGGTTCTTTCGATGGGCATGAGCGACGATTTTGAGCTGGCTGTCGCCGAGGGCAGCTCCATGGTAAGGATAGGGACGTCGCTGTTCGAGTCCGGAACATGATAATATTAGATAGGGTTTTCTCGCCTTTATGTATAATAGTAAAGGAATTAGTTGTTGCGGAGGAGGAATAGACGGGTGCAGAAACTATTGCAGCTTTTGGGGCTTTATGGAGAAGAGTACGACAACGAAGACGACTACATGGAATACGAGGAGGAGCGCCCCAAACCAACGGGAAAGAAGGGCAAACCCGCAAGGAGAGACGAATCCAGAGGGTCGTCGGTTCCGCCTAAGCTGGTTTTTTTCAAAGGCGTTCCGTCTGAGGACACCAAACTTAAGCTTAGGGATGTTTTACTCGATGGGGCAATGGTTTTACTGGATCTCCAGGGATTGGAGGCCGAGCGGATAGAAGAAGGACGCAATTTCATCCACTTCATGGGAGGGGTGGCGTTTGCGCATAAGGGTATTATAGAACGCATAGGGCCGTCTCTTTTTGTCATTGCGCCCCGTGAAGGAATGCTTCAATGGTGGGCAGGGGAGGAATAATCGATGTCGGAACTTTTAACCGCTAAAGATGTAGAGCTTAAAATATTCAAAAAAGTGTCATTCGGGGGCTATGCCATCTCCGATGTGGAGGAGTTTTTGAATCAGATAGCCGAGGATCTTGAAACCTATGTTCTGCGCCTGAACGATCAGCAGCGCAGGGTATATGAACTTGAAGAGGCTTTGAAGCGTCACGAGGCAATGAAGGACACTATCAAGGACGCTCTCATTCTGGCGCAGCAAAGCGCCAAAGACAAAGAAGAGGAGGCGCGGCATCAGGCCGGGCTTATACTGGCCAAGGCCGAGGCCAAACTAGGCGAGATAGACGACGCGGGCCGCCGCCGCCTCGAAGAAGCCGAGAGCACAGCCGACGATATAGTTGTGGCGGCGCGAACCGCGGCCGCGCAAATCATCAAAAGCGCCGAAGAGCTTAGGGAAGAAGCCCAGAGACGGCTGGAAAGCGCCGAGCAGGATATCTCAAACCATATAGCGGAGGCCAACGACAAAGCCGGCGAAATAACCGCCACCGCCCGCCTCGAAGCCAGACGCGTCACAAGCAAAGTCAAGAACGAGGTAGAGGAATGTAAACGCGAAATGAATACTCTGGTTTTGGAGAGGCGCCGTTTCCTGAGAGACTCGGAGGAACTCGTGTCGGCGTTCGCGCACATGATCGAAGATGCCGCCAAGGAGCTGAGGAGCTACACCGAAAGGCAGCAGGATTCCCCGGCGCAGCAGGAGTTGAGCAAGTCCGATACCGGCAGGATGACCCTGTCGTTTTTGACGGATCCATCCCTCGACGACGAGGCGGCCATTTCGTAAAGGCAATGGAGCTTTCCTCACCCGTCCGATACGTCAAGGGCGTCGGCGAGGTTCGTGAGCGCGCCCTGTTGCGGTTGGGCGTAAGGACGGTGGAGGATCTCCTGTTTTTATTCCCGCGCCGATACGAAGACCGGCGTTGTATTACGCCGCTGTCGGCTCTTATAGAAGGAGCCTTTGCGTCTGTGGTCGCGGAGGTGGTTTCGTTTGAAAACCGTCCTGCCCATCGAAAAGGGCTGAGTATTGCGTCCGTTCTTCTCAGCGACGGAAGAGACACGGTAAGCGCGGTTTGGTTCAACAAACCCCATATAGGCGATATGTTGATACCCGGCGCGCGCGTGGCGCTCTACGGAAAAGTGGAAAGATGGGGCGGGCTGCAGCTCTCCAACCCGGAGTTCGAGGTGCTGGACGAATCCGACCCTGAGTCGGTGGGGCGGATTGTGCCGGTTTATCCGGCGACGGCCGGTTTATCTCCCAAATGGGTCAGGCGGATAGTATTTTCAGCTTTGGATATCTATCTGCCGGAGGTAAGGGATTACCTTCCGGAGGAAACAGTCCGCAAATATGGTTTTCCGGAATTACACGACTCGGTGATGGAGATGCACAAGCCGCAGGGCCGGGAAAGCTGGTTGAAGGCCAGGAACCGTTTGGCTTTCGGCGAGTTTTTTTTGTTGCAGGCCGGGCTTCTTTTGCGCAAAAGACATCGTATATCGGCTCGAAACGTTTCCGGTCCTATGAAGGCCGGGGAAAAATTCGACGCTTTCTTAAAATCCCTTCCCTTTCGCTTGACCGGCGCGCAGGAGCGCGTCATCCGGGAAATCGCGTCCGACCTAGCCTCCGAAGCGCCGATGAGCCGTCTTCTGCAAGGCGACGTAGGCTCCGGTAAAACGGCCGCCGCCGTGGCGGCGCTGGTTATTGCCGTGGACAGCGGTTTTCAGGCCGCTTTTATGGTTCCAACGGAAATTTTGGCGCAGCAGCATTTTTTCAGGCTTAAAACATTTCTTGAAAACCTTGGGATACACGTGGAACTTTTGACCGGTTCTCTTTCGCGCCCCGCCCGCAGGCAGGCCCTTGACGCGATAGCCTCCGGCGGAGCGGGGGTCGTTGTCGGGACTCACGCTATTTTCGGCGAAAAAGTCGTGTTCGACCGTCTTGGGCTGGTGGTCATTGACGAGCAGCACCGGTTCGGAGTCATGCAAAAAAACGCGCTCATGAGCAAAACTCTCTCCCCTCACGTGCTGGTCATGACGGCGACCCCCATTCCCCGCGCCCTTACCCTTTCAATATATGGCGACCTCGACGTGTCGCTGCTGGACGAGCTTCCTCCGGGGCGTAAACCGGTCAAAACCCACCACATGCGTACCTCCCAAAGCGGGGAATTGATGAGGTTCATAAGCGACAAAGCGAAAAAGGGCCGCCAGATATATTGGATATGCCCTCTCATAGAGGAGAGCGAGCAGCTTGACCTCTCCGCCGCCTACTCCAGATTTCTGGATTTGAAAGAACGCCTGCCGGACTTGCGGGTGAGGCTCATTCACGGCCAACTGCCCTCTGATGAAAAAGAAGCGGTGATGTCGTCCTTCGAGGGCGGCGAGGTGGACCTGCTGGTTGCCACGTCCATCGTGGAGGTAGGAGTGGACGTTCCTAACGCGACTGTGATGGTCATAGAAGACGCGGCGCACTTTGGGGTGGCGCAGCTTCATCAGCTCAGGGGAAGGGTAGGCAGGGGGGAGGAAGAGAGTCATTGCGTTCTTCTGACCGGAAAATCCACGCCCGAGGGGGCAGCGCGGATTGAAGCCGTACTATCTACGTCCGACGGGTTCAAAATAGCGGAAATGGATCTCAAACAAAGAGGCCCGGGAGAGATATGCGGCGTCCGCCAGCATGGGGTAACGGACTTTCGCGTGGCTAATCTGGCGCGCGACCGTAAACTGATGGAACGCGCCAGGCAGGAAGCCGCGGAGTTGGCGGCGAAGGATCCCGGACTGCGAAACGCCCGCCCGCTCGCCGAGGCCCTGATGTCGAAACTGGGGGCAACGCTGGAACTCGCGGGTATTGCGTGATGCTGAGAGTGGGTTTCCCTAATCAAACAGACCTATGCAATCAATAACCGCAAGTGTTGTATCATTCTTTAGCATGGCTGGTTCCCGAACGTCCCCTTCACAAGTACGAAAATTTAGGCTATACTTTGCCAAAAACGCAAGGCATGTTCTACCAAAAACGCAAGGCATCCTCTACCAAAAACGCAAGGTGGAACTATTGACTATGACACAGAAAATTTTTAAACGATGGCAGATACGAGCTATAAGAGAGGCCCTTAAAATCTGGAGAGTGGTTGTTGTTTCAGGCCCCAGACAAAGCGGAAAAACAACGCTGGCCCGACAAATAGCCACGAAAAACGACACGTTCGTTACCTTGGACGATCCGACTTTGCTTGCTGCCGCATTGGGTGACCCTAACGGTTTTGTAAATCACCCGAGAGGAACTTTGATATTGGATGAAATACAAAAAGCTCCATCGCTCTTGCTGTCGATTAAACAGGCTGTAGATATCAGCAATCGCAAAGGACAATACCTTTTGACCGGCTCCGCTGACATCAGAACACTGCCTGCTGTTAACGACAGTTTGGCCGGACGTATAGCGCATATGCGCTTGAGAACTTTGACTGTAGGCGAGGTTTTAGGCAAACAGCCAACGTTTTTGGAAAAGGCGTTTAAACAGGATTGGCCCCGGCAGATAAGAGGATATGACAAATCTGCGGTAATGAAGCTGGCAATGCGCGGAGGGTTCCCGGAATTTATCTGTTTACCCGAGGGTAAGCGCCGTATCAGATGGCATGGCGAGTATGTCAAAAGTCTATTGTCACGAGATTTGCGAGATGTTGCAAATATTCAGCGCCAGGATTCCATGGAAAACGTTTTAAACGTACTTGCGGCTTGGTCCAGTAAACTTATGGACGTGAGTGCTATCTGCGCTAAAATGACCATCGCGCGCAAAACTTTTGACAGTTACGCAAACGCTTTGATATCGCTTTGCATTTTTGAAAGACTGCCGCCCTGGTTACGTACAGATTACGAAAGAGCAGGGCGCA